>NZ_JBNVZR010000012.1:0-98460 GCF_052527415.1 Legionella navarrensis
CAGATCGTAGCTCTGATATTCCACTTTCTCACCGGGCTACTCCCTCATCCAGGGAGAAGGGAGCATTTGGTTATTACTCGTCGCTGGCTACGTACCCGCAACCTTCTTTGGGGCACAGGATCTGTTTTCCACTGCGCTTGGTTTCCTTGACAGTCAGGATAGGCCAGGAGCACTGTGGGCAGGGTTTGTTTATGGGTTCGTTCCACAGGGCGTAATCGCATTTAGGATAATTGGCGCAGGAATAAAAGATTTTACCCTTGCGTGACTTACGCTGCAGAATATTGCCTTTGCTGCATTTGGGGCAGGTTACGCCAGTATCTGCTGGTTTTTCGATAGGTTCAATATGTTTGCAGTCAGGGTAATTGCTGCATCCAATAAAACGCCCATAGCGGCCAGCCTTGATGTGCAGTGCTCCGGAACAGTCCGGACAGACCCGGCCTTCGACCACATCCGGCTCCGATTTTTCACCGTCCTGCGCATTCAAATCCTGGGTAAAATCACACTCCGGATAACCGGTACAGCCAATAAATCGCCCGCGCTTGCCAAGTCGAATAGACAGAGGTTTTTCGCACTTAGGGCATTTGTCTTCGAGAATTTCGGTGGTCACATCCTTACGCTGAACACTTTCATCAATATCGTGAATCTGTTGCACAAAGGGTTTCCAGAACTCACCAAGAACAGGGATCCATTCCTTTTCTCCACGTGAAATGGCATCCAGTGTGTCTTCGAGCTGAGCAGTAAATTTGTAATCTACGTAGCGCGTAAAATGGCTGGTGAGAAAACGATTAACGATACGACCTACATCCGTTGGAATAAAGCGCTTGTTTTCCACGGTGACGTATTCACGCTGCTGCAGGGTATGGATGATCGCCGCGTAGGTGGAGGGACGACCAATTTCGTACTCTTCCAGCGCCTTAACCAGCGAGGCCTCTGAGTAACGCGGTGGCGGCTCGGTAAAATGCTGGTTAGCCGCAATATCGGTCACGCTGACTTTTTCGCCAACGCTCAGACCCGGCAACATGACGGAATTCTGATCATCGTCGGCTGAATCGTCCAGGCCTTCCTCGTAGACCGAGAGAAAGCCGGGAAACGCGATGGTAGAACCATTGGCGCGAAACATATTGCCGGCTCCGCAGCTCAGATCGATGGCAACGGTGTCGATCAGTGCGTCTGCCATCTGGCTGGCGATGCTGCGCTTCCAGATCAGACTGTACAGTTTGAACTGGTCAGAAGTCAGAGATGACTGAACCATTTCCGGCGTGCGCTTGATGGACGTCGGGCGAATGGCTTCATGTGCCTCCTGGGCATTCTTGGATTTGGTTTTGTAAGCGCGCGGGGTGTCCGGGCAATTGTCCCGGCCATAACGCTCAACTATAAATTCGCGTATCTCGTCAATCGCTTCGCCAGCCAGACTGACCGAGTCCGTACGCATATAGGTAATTAAGCCCACAGTTCCGGTACCAATATCGATACCTTCATACAGCTGCTGCGCTACCATCATGGTTTTTCGTGCGGTGAAACCCAGTTTTCGGGCGGCTTCCTGTTGCACGGTTGAGGTAATAAAAGGGGCTGCTGGTTTGCGTTTGCGTTGCTTCTTCTCAATATTTTCAACAAGCAGAAAGCCGTTGGCCTGTCTTATCAGCTCCTCACGTATGCTGTGAGCCTGTTCGGCATTGTTGACCGTAAACTGTTGCAGCTTTTCATTTTGATAATGCGTCAGTCTGGGCGCAAAGCTTGTTTTTTCATGTCGGCAATCAGCGATAATACGCCAGTATTCCTGGGCAATAAAACGTTCAATTTCGTCTTCCCGTTCACAAATCAGGCGCAGGGCAGGGCTTTGTACACGGCCAGCCGACAGGCCGCGGCGGATTTTTTTCCACAGCAGCGGCGACAGGTTAAAACCAACCAGATAATCCAGGGCACGTCTTGCCTGTTGCGCGTTCACCAGATCCATGGAGATGGTTCGCGGGTGGTTGATGGCCTCTTGAATAGCGGATTTGGTGATCTCGTTGAAAAAAATTCGATGCACCGGTTTGTCTTTGAGCAGATTGCGCTCTTTCATCAGTTCGTAAATGTGCCAGGAAATGGCTTCTCCTTCGCGATCAGGGTCGGTTGCGAGAAGCAGGGCTTTAGCATTTTTCAGGGCTTTTGCTATCGATTCAATATGACGGGCGTTTTTTTCAATCGCGCTGTACGTCATGGCAAAATCCTTATCTGGGTTGACCGAGCCCTTTCTTGCCGGTAAATCGCGGACATGCCCGTAGGAGGCCAGCACGTCGTAATCGCTGCCCAGATACTTCTGAATCGTTTTGGCTTTCGCGGGTGATTCCACGATTAGCAGATTTTTGCTCATAAAAAATTGACCCTTTCCTGTGGTTTGCCATTAACTGTCAATGCAGCGGCAGTCTGTCTTCTTGTTGATATAATACCAAGTCCAGGAACGCCTGCTGATTAGCGTCCAGTTGTTCTGCCAGGACGTTGCGAATCGTCCATTTGGTTTCTTCAAGCGTTACAAAGCGCGATTCCGAAAACAGCAGCTGATCAATAATCAATTCCATGTTTTCGCTGGCAATAACTCCCCAGAGCAGCATGCGGCTGATGAACTGATAGCTTGCCTTCGTGAATTTGAACTGCTCTTCGCGGGTAAAAACCCGGATGGACTCGGCATGAGCGGGTCGAACCGTCAGCGACGAATGATCATCGGCAGCGTCGCCGGATGCATCGTTTTCTGCCTCGGCATCAGTATTTCCGGTTTTGCCTTCCGAAATCTGCGACAGGCTTTTTTCAAAAAAATCCATCAGCATTTCAAATAAATTGTCATTCATAAAGACCACCTTATATACTGCTCTCGAGGGGCACACTACGCGTATAACCACCGGGAACTGCTTTAATGAATCCCTGTAATTCCAGCTCAGCCAGCTCACAGGATACGTCTTCAACGCTCAAACCACTGCGCTGGATAATCTGATCTACGCTGGACACATCAAATCCAACGCACTTTACAAGGTTTTTGCTATCCGTGGCAAGGGATGGACGCGCATGTTGCGTGATGTTTTGCGTCTTGTCTATCCCCAGTTCATCAAAAATATCCTGGATTGATGTGACCAGCCTCGCTCCCTGCTGCAGCAGATGATGACAGCCGCGCGACAGAGGATTGTGGATCGAGCCGGGTATGGCCAGAACGTCACGATTCTGCTCGAGCGCCAGGCGGGCGGTAATCAGAGAACCACTTTTAATTGCAGCTTCAACAACCAAAGTGGCCAATGAAAGACCACTTATTATACGGTTTCTGCGTGGAAAATGTCCAGCGTTTGCACTGGTTTTTAGTGAAAACTCGGTTAAAAGCAACCCGTTTTCACGAATTTTTTCTGCCAGCCGCTGATTTCGGCGTGGGTATATCTGGTCGATTCCGGTTCCCATTACGGCTATGGTGCTGCCCTGGGCGGCAAGGCAGCCGGCATGCGCTTCGGAATCGATACCCAGAGCAAGGCCGCTCACAACGCAGAGCTGATGTGAGGCGAGTTCTCTGGCAAAATACCGTGCGGTTTCCTGACCGCTGACCGAAGGCTTGCGAGTTCCGACCATGGCAATCCGGGTCTTTTGCAGGCAGGCCAGATTACCGGCGGCGTACAGAACCGTGGGCGGATCGTGGATTTCCTTCAGCAGGGCGGGATAATGAGCGTCTTCCCAGGTTAACAGGTGATGGTCTTCCTGCTGCTCCCAGAGCAGATCCTTTTCTACCTCGTTCATATCGAAAGCCTTGATTGCGGCGGCGAGACGGGCAGGCAGGCCTGCCTCTTCGAGAGCCTGCTTCGACAGGTCGAACATTTCCTTTAGTTCTGGCCATCGTTTCAGTAATTTCATCACAGCGCGCGGCCCTACGCCGTTGATACGGTTCAGAGCCAGAAAATAAACTTTATTTTTCATGGGTTGGTAACAATGTCCCTTAAATGCACGGCCTGGTTGGAGCGAACCACCAGTCCAAGGCTTGTTTTGGAAAAAGTACGAAAGATCAGCATGTCGCCCGCACGTTCTCGCGGCAGGGTGATGGACTTATCCAGTCTCATGGGATCCTGAACCACGCGGCGCGGGGAATAGATGGCCAGAACATTACCGGCTTCAAGACCTGCATTCTGCCCTTTATTAATGACGGCAACCAGCCCGACAGCACCCCGGGTATAGGCAGGAGGCAGTTCGATGATTCGACCTTCGACCGGGTAAAGCGGGGCAGAGGGCTCAAAATACAGATCAAACTCGGGGTAATCGTTTAACATCACCCGATCCCGGATTTTTACCCCCTCGGTGATCTCAGTCAGCAGAATGGTAGCGGGCTCGCCGCCAGCCATCAGCTCGGCGTAACCGATGATGCTGGCTTTATAACCGAGTAACTCCCCGGTAAAGGGATCCGTATAGGGAGGGCCTGGACGATAGACTGCATAGGCGATGGTCGCCCCTTTGGGCATGGTTTTACTGGGATGCAGCTTTTTCACGTAAAGTTCGTCTCCCTGGCCACCCAGCATGCGCTCTCGCTTGTAGGCGACAACGTAGGGAGCGTTGAGCAGGCGATCCTGGTCCATAATCAGCGAGGCATTTAAAAAGGGCTTGATATCCATCAGCGGAATGGCAGGAATGGCATTACCTATGGGCGATGGCCGTACAAAAGGGGAGAGCTTGATGGTGCCATTGGACAACACGTGCAGATAGGGTTTGCGCTGGTAATATCTCAGCTCAATCACATCGCCGGCATACAGGCGGTTGGGGTTGTGTATTCTGGGATTGGCGTGCCAGAGAATTTTCCATTCCCAGGGATTATCAAGGTATTTACTGGCGATTTCCCATAAGGTGTCGCCCGGCTGCACGATGTAGCGTTTGGGTAGATCGTCTCGCAGAGACAGTGCCTGGCTGATGAAGGATATGAGAATCAGGATAATAATCATCAGGCATCGCATTGTTCTGTCCTTGTTACAATAGCCTCGCCATAAACAGGTGGCTGTAAACGCTTAAAAATGTTAATTCAGGCCGATTGAGCCAGACGCTTGCAGCAGCACAACGTATCGAGGATAATACCACGCATTATATGTTTTGATACAGATTCTTATGGCCCTCAGAAAAATTCTTTACCTGCCCGATCCCCGTCTCAGACTGGTCTCCAGGCCGGTTGTAACCTTCGACGATGCCCTGCAGCAGTTGATTGATGACATGTTTGAAACCATGTACGACGCCCATGGCGTTGGTCTGGCCGCTCCGCAGATTGGCGTGAATAAACGCCTGTCGGTGATAGATGTCAGCGGCGATAAATCACAGCAGCTGGTGCTGATCAACCCTGAAATTATCCATTCTGAAGGCAGTGCTGAATTTCAGGAAGGCTGTCTGTCCGTGCCAGGCGCTTACGATACGGTTGTCCGTGCCAGTAAGGTAACGGTTCGTGCGCTTGACAGACAGGGTAATTCTTTTGATATCACGGGTGAAGGCCTGCTTGCCGAGTGTTTTCAGCATGAAATCGATCACCTGAATGGCAGGTTGTTTGTTGATTTGCTCTCGCCCCTGAAACGTGCCATGGCACGCAGAAAGCTGGATAAATTCAAACGTCAGAACAAAGCATGAGCGCCTTACGCATCGTTTTCGCCGGTACGCCGGAATTTGGCTTGCCCTGCCTTGAGGCACTGGTCTCGTCCCGGCACGAGGTGGTGGCGGTCTATACACAACCGGACAGACCGGCCGGGCGTGGCCGCAGGCTGCAGGCCTCTGCTGTCAAAGCATGGGCGGTGGCTCACGATCTGCCTGTTTATCAACCCGTCAATTTCAAAGACGACGACAGCGTTGAAACTTTACGTGCCCTGCAGGCCGATGTCATGGTAGTCATAGCCTACGGCCTGATTTTACCCAGAAGGGTACTGGCTGTTCCAAAGCTTGGCTGTGTCAACGTACATGCGTCTCTGCTGCCGCGCTGGCGTGGCGCATCACCCATTCAGCATGTGTTGCTGCACGGGGATGAACGTTCCGGTGTGACCATCATGCAGATGGACGCGGGCATGGACACCGGCGACAGCCTGTGTGAGGTTTCCTGCACACTGGATCCGCATGAAACCGCAGGAACCCTGCATGACAGACTGGCTGCCATCTCTGCCGGGCCATTGCTGCAGACACTGGATGATCTGGCTAATGGTTGCGCAAAACCCCAGCCACAGGATTCAACACTGGCCACCTATGCCGGCAAAATCACCAAAGAACAGGCGCAGATTGACTGGTCTCTTCCGGCTGCTGCGATCGATCGCCTGATTCGTGCCTTTAACCCCTGGCCGATTGCGTACACTCATGCCGGTGATGAGGTGCTGCGTATTCACGAAGCGCGGATCGAAGCGGCAAAACACCATGCTCAGCCTGGTACGGTGCTCGCTATCGATAAACAGGGGCTGCTGGTGGCCGCAGGAGATCAGGCGCTGCGCGTACAGCGTATACAGTTTCCTGGCGGCAAGGTTCTGTCGGTCGCCGACTGGCTCAATGCCCGTCGGGATAACCTGCACCCTGATATGGTTTTGCAATGAGTAAAAACGAGCGTTTGCAGGCCCTGCGCCTGATGATCAGGGTTGTGCAGGACAAAAAACCGCTGACGCACCTGTTGCAGGCGGAGCAGGAGCTGACTCCGTTTAGCCGGTTGCTCTGTTTTGGTGTGTGCCGCCATTATTATCGATTGCAGGCTCTGGCCGATCACCTGGTCGACAGACGACCGCAGACCCTGGATCTCTGGCTGCTGTTGTTAATGGGTTTGTACCAGCTGCATTTTATGGACAAACCTGAATACGCTACGGTGCAGGAAACCGTCGCCCTGGTAGACAAAATCAAAAAAAGCTGGGCAAAGGGTCTTGTCAATGCTGTATTGCGGCGTTTCTGCCGGGAGCGTCAGGCTATCATCAGCGCCCTGGAACAACAGCCTGATTTTGTCTACGGTCACCCTGACTGGTTTATCAGCCGGGTGAAGGCCGACTGGCCAGAGCACTGGAGTATGATTCTGCAGGGCAACGATCAGCACCCCCCCATGAGCCTGAGGGTGAACCGCAGGCATCAGAGCCGGGATGAATACCTGGCTGTTTTGCGCGCAGCGGGTATCGACGCCGAGGCCCATGCCCATTCGCCGGATGGCATTACCCTCGCCGTTCCCTGTGACGTAAAGGATTTACCCGGTTTTGCAGATGGCGACGTTTCTGTTCAGGATCAGGCCGCCCAGCTGGCGGTGACGCTGCTCGATTTGCAGCCAGGCCAGCGGGTGCTGGACGCCTGTTGCGCACCGGGTGGTAAGACCTGCCATATTCTGGAGCATGAAAGCAGCCTGGCCGAATGCGTGGCTCTGGACGTGGATGAACAGCGCCTGCAGCGTGTGCGCGAGAATCTGGCCCGTCTTGATCTACAGGCTCACGTGCTGCAGGCCGATGCTCTGCAGACGAAAAGCTGGTGGGATGGCCGGCCTTATGATCGCATCCTGCTGGATGCGCCCTGTTCCGCAACCGGAGTTATCCGCCGGCATCCAGACATCAAATTATTACGCAGCGAGGAAGATATCAGCAGTATTGCCACCCTGCAGGCTGACCTGTTGAAGCAATTATGGCCTCTGCTTCAGGTTGGTGGTTTGATGGTATATGCGACCTGTTCGATTATGCCCAGAGAAAACGACGATCAAATCGCGCATTTTATGCGTAACCACACCGACTGTGAACTGGTCAGCGCTGATCACGCCTGGGGGCAGTTTACCGGGCATGGCTGGCAGATTTTGCCAGGACAGGCTGATTGCGACGGCTTTTTCTACAGCGTACTGCGGAAACGCGAGTCGAAACCATCATGACCAGCCAGTACAGGCTGTTGCCCATCGATTGCCTGCAGCGTGGCCGCTACCAGCCCAGAATCCATTTTGATCAGACAGCACTCAATGAGCTGGCTGAGTCCATCAGAAACCAGGGACTGATCGAACCTTTAATTGTCCGAAGCATCGCGCCTGAGCGCTATGAAATCATTGCCGGGGAGCGACGCTGGCGGGCTGCCATGCTGGCTGGTCTGCATGAGGTTCCCTGCCTGACTGGCGATTACAGCGACGAACAGGCCGCCACGCTGACCCTGGTGGAAAACATTCAGCGCCAGGAGTTAAATCTTATTGAAGAGGCGCGAGGCTACCGTCAGCTTTGCGATGAATTTCATTTTCAGCAGGATGAAATTGCCAGCCTGGTTGGCAAGTCCCGCAGTCATGTGGCTAACATATTACGCCTGTTAACGCTGTGTCCGGCGGTGCAGGATAAAATCTGCGAAGGCGCTTTAAGCCTGGGGCATGCGCGTCTGCTGGTTGGTCTGGCACAGACCGTCCAAATGGATCTGGCGCACCAGGTTGTTGCAAACGATTGGTCTGTGCGTGCGCTGGAAAACAAAGTCCGCGCGGTTAAGACGGGCGACAATACGCGCGAAAGCAATCGTGATGTTGAGCGCCTGCAGACCATTCTGTCCGAACAAATCGGCGCGCCCGTGCAGATTATCAGCGAAAAAGGGCAGGGTGGCTGGCTGCAAATGAAATTTTTCGACAATGATACCCTGGCAGGGCTTCTTGAGCGCATGGGCTTGCGTTATGATTGAACTCTATTTCTCAAGGAAATCACCTTCATGAAACGGATCGTATCGAGCGTGTTGTTGTGGTCTGTGGGTCTGGGACTGGCTCAGGCTACTATTCAAAGCGGGGCCGATAAATTAATCAATCAGGTCGATCCGGGTATTAATATTGGCATCGAAGTGGTGGACCTGACCACGGGAACCGTGCTGTTTCATCGCAATCAGTCGCGTACGTTTATCCCGGCCAGTAACATGAAGCTGTTTTCTGACGCCGCAGCCCTGATGGTTCTGGGGCCTGATTATCGCTTTAATAACCAGCTAAGCATCAGTTCTGCCCAGCTGAAAGACGGCGTGTTGAAAGGCTCTCTCTACCTGCATTTGCCAGGTGACCCTTCCTTCAGCCGTGAGCGTCTGGCCAACCTTCTGGCTTCCCTGAAATCCTGGAACATCAACCGTATTGAAGGCAACGTGGTGATCGACAGCAGCCACGCCTCGGTGAATCCCTATGCACCGGGCTGGATGACTCAGGATCTGGCGTACAGTTACGGTGCGCCGCTGGCGCCACTGATGATTGATGCCAACCGGATGGATGTTACGGTTAATCCAGCCGAGAAGGCTGGAGAACAGGCTATTGTCGAAGTCGACGATGACAGTAACAGCATTGAAGTAAACAATCAGGTCACTACCAAAGAAAAAGGCGCGCGCTGCGGTGTCGATTTTGCCCTGGATGATCAGAACAAATTAAGCGTACGTGGCTGCGTCAATACAGGACAATGGGCTGTTCAGCAGAAACTGGCAATTCGTAATCCGCTGCTTTATGCCCAGGGTCTGGTGAATCAGCAGTTAAACCGACTGGCGATTGTGCTGGATGGCAAGGTGTTACTGGGCAAGGCGCCTGCTGGCACCATGCTGCTGGCTTCGGACACGTCAAAGCCTGTAGCCCAGCTGATGGCCGATACGCTGAAGCCCTCCGATAATCTTTACGCTGACAGCCTGTTTCTGCATGCGGCTGATAAGCTGAATGGTGCTCCGGTTAACTGGGCAGAAGCCCAGGGCATTATCAAAAAATTCCTGCAGCAACAGACCGGTATTGATCTGCAAAAGGCCGTACTGACAGACGGTTCTGGTCTGTCGCGTTACGATTTACTGACTCCCAGCCAGACAACCAGCCTGCTTCGTTTTCTCTACGATCGTTTTCCTCTTGCATATGAATATATTGCCGCTCTGCCGGTGTCCGGGCGCGATGGCACCTTGCAGCGTCGATTTAAAAAACCGGATCAACAGGATCTGGTCCGTGCCAAAACCGGCACCATGACCGGTGTGGTCAGTCTGTCCGGTTATTTATACACCGCTAATGCGCACACGCTGGCTTTTTCCATTTATATTAATAATCTGCCAGGCACCAAGCTGTCTGTTTCTGGCCGCTATCGCTATCTGGTAGATGCCCTGTGTGCTTATTTCCTGCAGCAAAAGCCAGGCAATAATACCTGGGCCAAGGTCTTTGCGCCTCATTCTCGCGTCAAGTTCCAGCTTAATCCTACGCAGGCTGAGCAGCAGCGTGGCAGACAGGCCAAATGGCGACGTCTGGAGGCTGCTGTCAAACAGGCGTTGAGCGGTCAGAATGTGACAGTCATTTATCGTTCCCGTGAGCTGGTGTTAAACGATAATCAGGAGCAGGCGTCTACTGTGCTGTCGGCTTTGCAGACACTGAGAAAAAAATACCCGTTTTCCGTGGCTCTGTCATCCAGCACCCGCCCTGAGTCATCGACAGCACCTCTGGTTTTATGGGTGGATGTGCCATCGCTGCCTTCGTCTTCCAAACGGGTATGGACTATCCGTGAAGCGGTAAGCTAGAGCTCTATCCTCATTCCGCCCTGGGTAGCAGCTGTAGGTTGGGCCTTGGCCCAACAATTAGCTGGATGCCAATACCATGTTGGGCCAAGGCCCAACCTACGTCGTTGTGATGGATGTTGGTTCAATGTGGCACTTCATTGGAAGTGCATGTGTTTTTTTAAATCATTCGACGCTCTAATAATGGTTGATCATGGTATCAGTGACATCATAAGGCATTTGATTTGAGAAGGGCGCTGTACTGTTGTGCATGGGGGCTGCAACAACCTGCGGGTTTTCCGTCAGCTCGGTTTCCAGATGCGAACAGGCGGAGAGGCCGAGTAAAATCGAAAGCAGTGTTATCCATTTCATAGCGCACCCTGTTTTTTTTGTATTGATTAAATTGTAGGTTAATTCAGCAGCCTGTGCCAGGCGTGCTTCACTCTGTTCGCAATGACTGAGCGGGTCCCTCCATCGCAGGTGGTTTAGGAGCGAGTGCTGGTTCCGGAGCAGTAGAAAAAAATGACAGCAGACTTGCCAGGGCAGGCATAAATCCGCCTGACGAAGACGTGCTGGCCTCGGAGGGGGCGGGTTCCGCCTGAGGAGTACTCAGCTTTTGTAATTCGGCGAGGAAGGATTCCAGCGACAGGCGCCGCCCTGGATTCGCCTGCAGGCCGAGCTCCAGCAGCTTACGGATACCTGTTTTCTGGACATCGCTGATGTCGTCAATTCCATAGAACAGGCCGCCTAACATATCATCGATACTGCGCCTCGGTTTATATTCCCGGTAACTGTGCTTACTCACCCGGAAAATCAAGGCAACAATGCGTGCCATGGCATAGACATCCAGCGACTGTGTGAATGTCTCAGGCCGACTGCGAAACTGTTCGGGCGCTGCAAAAAACATATTTCCTGCCGGGGAGAAGCCAGGGTTTGCAGCATTTACAGCGAGACCATAGTCAAGGATACTGACACTGATGGGATCTGCGTCCATGTTGACGAATATGTTTTCCAGTTTGATATCCCGATGGATAATACCATGATCATGCACTTGCGTTTTTAATGCCTGCAGCAGCGCGATGCTTAGTTCAAAACGTTGTTTAAGGGACAGTTTTTTTTCCGGCAGCCGGATATCATCTGAAATAACGCGCAACAGCTCACACCCTGGCATGCGCCGCATCACGGTATAGCTTAAAGCCTGCCTCGGGTCAGTACGATGAAAGACAGGGCGCTTGATGTGTAAGTGATTCGATTTGCGCGCCTGTCTGTATTCGCTGGAGGCCAGAGCGGGGGGATACCTGGCATCATGGACTTGAATTTTGACAAGCCGCTCTTTGCTCTGTCCGTGTTTGTCCAGGCGTCCCGCTGACTTAAACTGATCCGCCTGCAGTGTCCCGGCAATCAGAAAATTACGCCCGAATTCCCCCTCGCCCATTCGCTGTTCATGATTGATAAATTCAAACCGGACTCCCTCCTTTCCTGGTTGGCGTTCGCGTTTAAACACCTGAACGGGTAACATGAACTCACTTCCGTCTTCCAGCTTGATGAGTGAGTCTTTAAGCCAGATCTGCTTCTCGGCATCGAGAAGTAAGGCGCGATACAGTTTTTGGGCGAGTTCCGGGGTGTCGATTATCATGGCTGTGTTTGCTCCAGTCAAAAAAAAGACAATTTTTCGGCGGAGTATAACGGAATGCTGATAATTTACCACCCCGGATAGAATGGCTATATTTCTTATGCTAACATCCTTGCTCTGCAATCAGGGATTCTGAAAAAGGGACAGAACGATGTTAGACAGAGCCAGTGTGGTGGATGAGCAATACCTCCGCCGGATCAGGGAGGCCAGATTTCCAGAAGCCAAATCCGAAGGTCCGTCACTTGCTGAGGTGATGGATAAAAAAACAGCTATTGACTTGTTTGATTCACAGATTAAATCCCGTCTGCTGGACTTGATTGCCCGTGAACTGAAAGAAAAAAGCCTGTCTTACTACACTATTGGCAGCAGCGGTCATGAAGGAAATACTGTGTTTGGCCAGGTGTTTCGCCACAGTGACATGGCTTTTCTGCACTACCGCAGCGGAGCTTTTTTCGTACAGCGTTCGAAACAGCTGGCTGGCCTTGACGGCGTGCGTGATGTGCTGCTGTCGCTGGTTGCCGCAGCCGCCGATCCTATCGCCGGCGGTCGTCATAAGGTATTCGGCAGCCTGCCTCTGACCATACCGCCGCAAACCTCCACCATTGCCTCGCACTTGCCCAAGGCTCTGGGAGCGGCTGTGTCGATAACCCGTGCCAGAGAGCTGGCCATTCACAGCCGGCTGGCTTCTGATTCAGTGATTTTGTGCTCATTTGGGGATGCGTCTGCTAATCATGCGTCAGCGCAGACGTCGTTCAACGCCTGTTCCTGGCTGGCCAGTCAGGGGTATCCCCTGCCCTTGATCTGGATCTGTGAAGACAATCGCATCGGCATCTCCGTACCCACTCCGACTGGCTGGATAGAGCAATCCATCAAATCCCGGCCAGGTCTGCATTACCTGAGCTGCGATGGCCTGAATATGGCTGATGTGATGCTCAAAGCCAGGCAGGCAGAGTATCTGGCCCGCGTGAAAAAGCAGCCGGTCTTTCTGCACATGCGCTGCGTCCGTCTGCTGGGACACGCCGGTTCGGATATTGAATCGCAATACCTGAGCCAGGCGCAGATTGAGCAGACCGAAGCGGATGATCCACTGCTGCATTCGGCCCGCATGTTGTACGAAGCCGGTTGGATGAGCCCGGAGGCCATGCTGGATCTTTATCGGAACAATCGCGCGCTCATAGAGGCGAAGGCGCTGGATGTGATCAATCTGCCAAGGCTCGGCAGCGCCGCTGAAATTATGTCCTCTCTGCTGCCCAGGCCAACAAAACAAGCAGTTTATCCGGCGGTAACAGCGGCGCAGCGGGCAAAAGCCTTTGGTTCGATGATGAACCAGTTGTCCATGAAACGTAATTTATGCCAGCATATTAATTTTGCTCTGACCGATCTGATGCTGCAGCATCCCAATATGCTGATTTTTGGTGAAGATGTCGGCCGGAAGGGTGGCGTATATCGGGTCACCGCCGATCTGCAGTCACGTTTTGGCCAACGCCGCGTGTTCGATACTATCCTTGATGAAACCACTATTCTGGGCACTGCCATTGGTATGGCGCACAATGGGTTTATCCCCGTCCCTGAAATACAGTTTCTGGCGTATCTGCACAATGCCGAGGATCAGCTGCGTGGCGAAGCATCGACGCTGTCGTTCTTTTCCAACGGCCAATATCAAAACCCCATGGTCATTCGTATTGCGGCTCTGGCCTATCAAAAAGGATTTGGCGGGCACTTTCATAACGACAATTCCATTGCTGTGCTGCGCGATTTACCGGGTGTTCTGGTAGCCTGCCCATCCAACGGGCCGGACGCCGCGCAAATGCTGCGTACCTGCGTCAGGCTGGCGGCTGAGCAGGGTCGGGTGGTGGTGTTTCTTGAGCCTATCGCCCTATATATGACCAAGGATTTACACGAGCCGGGTGATAATGCCTGGCTGTTTGATTACCCGGCACCCGAGGCGCGGATCGAGGTCGGTGAGGTGGGCGTGTCTGGTCCTGCGGATGCTGAAACGGTGATCCTGAGCTATGCTAACGGTTATTACCTGTCCCGCCAGGCGGCGCAGGTGTTGAAAAACAGTCATGCGATGGATTGTCGAGTGGTTGATTTGCGCTGGTTAAGTCCCTTGCCCGAAGAGGCAATATTGCGGGAAGTCGCAACGGCGAAGCGGGTATTGATTGTGGACGAAGGGCGAAAAAGCGCATCTCTGAGCGAGGGCCTGATGACTCTGCTTATGGAAAAAGCATCGCCCGATCTGAAGGTAAAACGCCTGACCGGGGAAGATTGCTTTATTCCATTAGGCACGGCCTGGCAGTATCTGTTACCGAGCCGCGACAGCATCGTCGCGGCCGTATTGGCATTACATTCCGTTAAAAAGGAGAAGGATTGTGGACGACTTGCTGTTTCTTGATGAACAATTGCATGACGATGAGCGGATGATTCGTGACAGTGTGGCGCGTTTTGTCTCGCACGATGTTACCCCTTTGATGGCGGAGTCGTTTGAACACGCTGATTTTCCCCGGCAGTTGATCAGGCAGTCGGCCGAGCTGGGACTGCTGGGTCTGACCCTGCCGGCTGAATACGGTGGAGCAGAGGCATCTTATGTGGCTTATGGTCTTGTGTGCCAGGAGCTGGAACGGGGTGACAGTGGCCTGCGCAGCTTTGTTTCCGTGCAGAGTTCGCTGTGCATGTACCCTATATTTCGTTATGGTAATGAAGAGCAGCGCAAACGTTACCTGCCGGCCATGGCCCGCGGCGAGTTGATTGGCTGCTTTGGCCTGACTGAGCCTGACTCTGGTTCTGACCCGGCCAGTATGCGTACACACGCCAAAAAAGTGCCTGGTGGCTGGCGCCTGAATGGCGCCAAAATGTGGATTACCAACGCGCCCATAGCTGACCTTGCGATTGTCTGGGCAAGCACTGAACAGGGTATTCGTGGCTTTATCGTTGAGCGCAGTTTTGAAGGATTCTCCTCGCCGGAAATCAAACAGAAAATGTCGCTGCGCGCTTCGATTACCGGAGAGCTGGTGTTTGATAACGTCTTCGTCCCGGATGAAAACCTGCTGCCCGGCAGTGATAAAGGTCTTGGCGCTGCTCTGAGCTGCCTTGGTCAGGCACGTTACGGCATCGCCTGGGGGGCTATGGGGGCAGCCATGGCCTGCTTTGATATTACAAGAGAGTATCTGCTCGAACGCAGGCAGTTCAGTAAACCACTGGCATCGTTTCAGCTGATTCAAAAGGATCTGGCCTCGATGTATACGGAAATTATCAAGGCTCAATGCCTCAACCTGCAGATTGGCCGCCTGAAAGAAGCCGGGCGGGAAACACCCACGATGATTTCTCTGGCCAAGGGCAACGCCTGCCGTGAAGCCTTACAGATCGCGCGCAGCTGCCGGAATCTGCTGGGTGGAAATGGCATCAGCCTGGAATATCATGTGATTCGTCACATGCTCAATCTGGAATCGGTGTTTACCTACGAAGGTACCGACAACGTACATACCCTGGTGCTCGGACGACACATTACCGGAATTAATGCCTTTGGGTAAAGGCTGCCCGCAGGGCGAGAGAATGAGCTGATGCGTAATGACGTACGGGCTTTGTCATTGTGGCCGGCTCTCTTGACAAGCCGGCCCAATCCGAACAATCCTTGAGTCTAAGCCGATCAAGGATTTGTCCGCTCATGAGACAGGCACTGTCAACATGTATTCAGTTTATTCTACAGGCCTTACAGCGCAGTCTGGCTAATGCCGAGCATCATGCTCAGGAAGTTGGTTTTATCTTTTTTATCGGCTTCCCCCTGTCCTGGTATTTATGGACGGAATGCTACCCCCAGACCTGGGAGTCGCTTCCCTTGAGCATGGCTGGGTGTCTGTCTGGTCTGGGTCTTCTTCTGGTTCCCTACTGGCCAGCCCGTCTCAAGCCGTATCTGCCTTGGTATTGGTTTGTATCGCTGATGTTCTGTCTCTCTTTCTTCTTCGCCTTTTTTTTCCTGATGAGTCAGGCCAGTGTGATTTCTGCTCTGTCTCTGCTGTGCAGCGTGTTTCTGTTGATGCTATTGCTGATGGATTTGCCTGGGCTCCTGATTTTTCTCATCCCTGGCTGGTTGCTCGCGTTTGTCGTTCATTACGCCAGCTCAACCTTTATTTACTTTGGCGAAGAGCATGTGGAAATGCTGATTATTATCAGTCTGGTGGTGATCGCCGCCACCGCCCTGAATCGTAAGACAACCCTGCTGCAACAGCAGCGTCTGGCGGGCATGGCCGCTGCGGCCGGCATGATTGCTCATGAACTGCGAACGCCTTTGCTGGGGATAAAAAGCGGGGCGCAGGCCATGGCGCAGCATACCCCTCAGCTTCTAAGTGCCTGGCTGATGGCCAGAGATCAGGGGCTGATAGAGCATCCCCTGCGCGAATCCCGGATGCGACAGGTCGGCGAAATCAACCAGCGCATTATTAATGAGAGCGATTACGCGAATACCATTATCGATATGCTGCTGATTAAGGCCGGGCACGATAATGCACTGAAAAACTGCCATCTGGAAACCTGCTCCATGGCGGACTGCCTGACAGAAACCATGGCGCGCTACCCATTCAAATCACAGCAGCAGAAAAATCTGGTGTCCTGGCAGGGGGATTTCAGCTTTACGGGTTCAAAACTGTTGATGCAGCACATTTTGTTTAACCTGTTAAAAAACGCCTTATATGCCATTGATGCGGCTCAAAAAGGGGAGATTTCCATTTGGGTGGCCAGTGGCGAGCGCGGTAATATTCTTTATTTCAGGGATACGGCTCTGGGTATGTCTGAGAAGCAGGTGGCCAGGCTCTTTAATCATTTTTACACCACCACGTTTATGGGAACGGGGCTTGGATTGTCTTTTTGTAAAATGGTTATGCATCGCTTTGGCGGCGATATTTACTGCGAAGCAGAGGAAGGGCGGTATACGCAGTTTATGTTGACTTTCCCGGAAGTGGGGTGATTCCCGGATTAGGCAAAGCCGTAATCCGGGAATTATTCTGAGCCGTCATTCCGCTTTTTTACCCATCGGTTTCGCGCTGATTCTGGCTGGCACCAGGCTGTTGCTGATGCGCGCGACGGTTCTGTCTACTCGTCGCTGCATTCTGATTTCAACCATGACGGTTTCATTCGGATGAAGAATTCTGTTAACGTCTGCGAGTGAGGAATGAAAATCGAGCGACCTGTACCAGGCCAGGGCCTGGCTGCTTTCCTCCGGGTACGCTTTGATACGAAAACCCAGCCTGCCCTGCATTTGCGGCGTATTAATGCCCGCCTCCATCACATCATAGTCAAGAAAATAAGTCAGTTTTCCCCGGTTGCTGAGATTTCTCTGGCGATCGACAAAGAACCCCTGTGGCAGCGCCTTGTCGCTGAACCTGGGGCCAGCTGTCAGATACAGGTCGTAATCCGTCAGATGATTACCCCGGTCGTCAATCAGCCTGAAAACAATCATGGCATAACGGTTGGTGATAAACTCACGCTTATGGAACAGGATTTTTGCAGCCTCTATCCGTTCATTTTTCTGTGTGTCCTGAGTCAGCTGTTCCAGTTCTTTTGTCAGACGGCGATAGGCATCGCCGTTTTTGACCTGCAGGCAGCGCAAAACCCAGGTTGCCACAGGATGACTGGCGGCATTGCTCATCGTAATACTGCGAAGAATACCCAGTTTTTTACCTGAATGAGCGCAGTCTGGCAGAACACCAAAGGCGGTAGGTTTCGTGCGTTTCATGTTGGCGACAACCAGACTGTCGCCGTTGGTGCCGGTCTGATGCAGGCTCAGCAGGCTGTAGTTCATATTGGCAGCGGCTACGCGGACCACGCCATCTGAGCCGGCTTCTCCTGTGTAGGAGTTCAGCGCATCATAAAGCTGGCGATCAGGTTTCTGTCCGGTCAGTACAAAGGTATAAACACCGTGTGCAGTACCATCGTAATCAAGCCAGCTCTCATTCAGCTCCCAGCTCAAATCGCTGCCGAGCTCAAGCCAGTCCAGCACCTGTTGACCGGGTTCCACGCCTTCAAAAAAACTCTTAATGCGGCTCAGGCGCGATTTTCCAAGCTGAGCAAGGGCAGAGCCGTGGTTGGCCGGAGCCAGCATAATCAGATGGCTTAAGGGACATTCTGCCAGCCTGTTCCTGAAATACAAATCCATCCACTTACGAACAACAGGCCCACCCGTCGAATGGGTGATGCAGGCAAAGCGTTGGCCATCGCGCAGTGTTTTACCGAGTTCATCCCGAACGGCCTGATCAAAGGCGCGGGCAATGTCATCAACGGTTACGCTATCCACAAAGCTGATGTAACGCGCCAGGTAGATATTACCCACCTGAATATCCAATCTGCCGTCCATGCCCTGACGCTCAAGCCACTGCGGAAGATCGCCATAGGTATCCGTATGAGTAACACTCCATCCATGGACGAAAATAACAATCATGATACTCCTGACGCAATGCGGGGGTTGTTAGGAAGTAAGTCGATGATATTAGATTATTTTAGTCAGGTCGAATGAAAAAGGGGGCAGGACAGAGGCCAGAGGCGGGGTGAACACATCGCTTCTATGTCCACCCTGCGCATGGCTTTAGGGAGTGGGAGACTGACTTTGGTCCTGAACTGTTGAGCTGACCGATGGGCGTCGTTGCCAGGATAAAGATGGTGTGCCCGGTAACGCGGGGAAAATGTCCGGTTCATCATCGCTCGTGTCGTCGGAGTCAAAATCCCGAAGTGTCCCATAACCAGTCTGACCTGATGCGGTAAGTTTTTCCTCTTCACCCGCAGATAAATCGGAGCCAGGATCGAATGGCTCTGCTATCGGCTCTTGAGCCAGTCTGTTTTTTATGTTTCGTGAATATCGAATAATGCTGGTAACGGTCTTGTAAGCCACAACGGCTGCGAGAGCCGTTAAACCACCTGCTGCAATCGCACCGATGATGCTGAGCGCTCCCAGGCCACCCGTCCCAATCAGAATGGCGCTGACACCGGCAAAAATGGCCAGGGCTAAAAATTTGCGCGAATGGCGACGATAAAAAGAGATCGGTGTTACACGCGCCTGTTGCATGGCCTCTATCTGTTTGGTAGGCATGGTGGCTGCACTTGAGGCTCTGGACGAGTTTCCGACAAAGAATCGAGAGAAGCGACCGACTTTGACTGCTTGATTTTTCCAGAAAGCGCCCTGCATTTCCTGACGGGCAAGATTATTCATTTCCTGTTCAAAATCAGCATTGTTGTGTTGATTACCGACGCCCTGGTCTGCAATCAAACGGGCGGCCATGTTCCCACCAGTCAATCCCGCGTTTAATGCACGAAAGTAAGGAACGCCCATCGCCGCATCGCCAATCAGCACGTAGCGAACGCCATTATCGAGATGAGTAAAGTGCTCACTCTTATAGACATTGAGATCAACCGCCGCAATTTTTTCACTTCCAGACACTCTTTTTTCACCATAGGACGCGCGGAGCGCAAGCCAGGGGTGGATGCTGTTGGCCAGGCTGGTCATTCGCCTGCTACCGGCTTTGATATGAGGCAGACCAGCGGGAGCACGTGGGGTGCCCAGTTCGCGGATTTCGTCACCGGTTTGCCTGTCAGCAAAGAAAAACAAGGATACCGGTGTCTTGCCGTCTCTGTTCCGGCCTATGTTTTCAGTGACAAAGTGCGGTATCTGGGTGAGGCCTTCGAGGTACTGGTAATTAGTAAGCCTGGGTGCGTCACCGGTAACATCGTATTTGACTTCAATAATCGTCTGCATTGTCTTATCAACGGATTTACGGTCATTAAACACCTGTTGGCGCACACCGCTCCTGGCTCCGTCCGAGCCAACAATGGTTTTGGCAGTGGGGTAGTCGTGGGCCAGCTGTTTTACATCATCGATTTTTTTTCCATATTCAATATCGATACCCAGCTGGATGGCCAGTTCACGAAACCGTGCTTCAATCTCAGTGGTACGCACAGAACCATGCAGGGTCTGCAATATGCTCTGCAGGCGCTCGTCTTGATGCGCTCCCCGGTAAGACCGCCGATTAATTTTCAGCATATGGCTGCGCGTGTAGCTATCGCTGCGTTCAAACATTTTGATCTGGAGAGCCGGGTTATGCAGTCTGGCTTGAATTGCGGTGTATAATCCAACCGGACCGGCACCAATAAAAATCACATCTGGATTGTCCATCAACATCCTCTCAAGACCGAAAAATTCCATGCATTATAACGACAAATGATTAAGGGAATATTAATGTCGGTTTAGCTGCAACGATTTTTCAGGGCGATTTCATCTGGAGTTACCCCGTCCTCCCCGTGCAGGCGGGGAGCTATGGTCAAATCGGGCTCGTGGCCAGCTTCAGGATAGTTTCCCGCCTGCGCGGGAATGACAGCCCGGAGTTTTTGTCCAGTACAGAGGAGGATTTTTATAAACATACCCGCGTATTGCTCGATATTTTATGCATATAGTGATACCTTGTATTCGAGATACTCTTCACAAAGAAGTTTGTGAGACGAGTGCTGTTCAGGAACGCTTGCTCAGGAGGAGTTATGCAATCATTCTCAATTCCGGTATGTTATTTTCCAGGCACGGCCTTATTTGTCGACGACAGCCGCGATTTTCTGCTTAATTTTGTGCTGCAACTGGATGAGTCCCTTGCCTATCGAATTTATGACTCCCCTTTTGATGCCATGGAGCACATTGAAAATACTCAGGGAGAGCGTCAGCTCATCAGCCAGCGCTGCCTTTGGGAATACAAGGAATATAAACAGTCGGGTCAAGGCAATCCGGCTTTGCTGGCTTTGCATGCCGACCTCTACAATCCCCAGCGTTTCGCTGACGTATCGGTTGTGGTGGTCGATTACGCCATGCCGGGCATGGATGGTCTGGAATTCTGTCGCCGTATCAATAACAGCCACATCCGGAAAATACTGCTGACCGGTAAGGCGGATGAAAAACTGGCCATTGAAGCGTTCAATGAAGGCTTGATTCATCGCTACATTCATAAAAGCGATCCTCATGCCGCAGAATTAATCACACGCAGCATCTACGAGCTGCAGTGGCAGTATTTTCAGGATATGTCGCAAACAATTGAACGAAGCCTGTCACTCGACACGCCAGCCTGTTACAAAGACAAGGCCTTTGTGAGTTTTTTCCGCCGTTTTTGCCAGGATAAGGGGATTGTTGAGTTTTATCAGGCCGATAAATCCGGTAGCCTGATTTTGCTGGATGATGATGCCAGAGTCAGTTTTCTGGTGGTGAAAAACGCACTGGAGCAGCGTCTGTTTCACAGCATGGGGCAAGCGCACGGTGCGGATGAGGCAACGCTGGCGCAGCTGGCTGATGGTGAAAAAATTCCCTGCTTCTGGCAGGCAGATGATACCCCGCTGACCTGGAAAAATATTGCGTCACGTCTCGTTCCGGCTTTCCCGGTACCGGAGAGTGACGATTATGTTTATGCTCACGTCAGCGAGCCGGCGCTCTTCGAAATCAATCAGGAGCGCGTTTTGTCCTACCACGATTATCTGCAAAAGATCGATGTGGAAGAGTTAATCGGGTAAAAACAGCCCCTGGAGATCGTTGGTAAATCGACGACCCTGGTCGCTGATTTGCCAGGTTCTGTCTCCAGGGATGATTAGCCCTTTTGCCATCGCCAGATTCAGTCTGCTTTCCAGTCTGTCAAAAGCCAGACCCGTTCTTTCTGTGAATAGTTGCCTGTCGATGGGCTGCTGCAGTCGCGTGACGTTGAGCATGAATTCAAACAGCAGTGAATCGGCATCGACCACGCTGCTTTCGGCCAGAAACGCCTTGTCAGCCTGCAGATAGTCCTTCGGCTGACGTTGTTTTCTCGTTCGCCAGACCTGCAGCCTGCCCTGTTCCAACACACTCAGTTTGCCATGCGCTCCAGCGCCAATGCCGTAATAGTCACCAAACAGCCAGTAATTCAGATTATGCTGCGCTGCGCGCCCTGGTTTGCAGAAGGCAGAAATTTCATATCGTTCAAAGCCATTTTCCTGCAGGTGTTTAAAACCGGCCTGCTCCAGCTCATCGCAGTCATCGTCGCTGGGTAAAGCGGGCTGTTGCTTGTAAAAAACGGTGTTAGGTTCCAGGGTCAGCTGATACCAGGACAGGTGTTCGGGTTGATGTGCCAGGGCCTGACTCAAATCCTTCAGACCTTCTGCCAGCGTCTGCCCCGGTAGACCGTGCATGATGTCGAGATTAAGGTTATCAAAACCCGCCAGGCGGGCCGCCTCAATCGCTTTGTGTGCCTGCCTGTCATCATGGATGCGCCCCAGCGTTTTTAAATGCGCCGGATTAAAGCTCTGGATGCCCAGCGACAGGCGGTTAATGCCAAGCTGCCGGTAGTCGGCAAAGCGTTGCTGCTCTACCGTGCCTGGGTTTGCTTCCATGGTTATTTCAATATTGGGAGCAAAGGGCAGCAGATTTTTTAATTCGATAAACAAACGCTCATAAGCCTCAGCCGAGAGCAGGCTGGGAGTGCCTCCACCAATAAATACGCTGCTGATTTCGCGTGCAGGGAAGACCTCGAGATCGGCGCGCATATCAGCAAGCAAGGCGTCAATGTATTGCAGCTCCGGCAGGGTTTCCGGGCTTTTATGTGAGTTAAAGTCGCAATAGGGGCATTTACGTATGCACCAGGGAACGTGGATATAGAGAGCGGTGGGCAACATCGTTATTTTCAATTCGGGCTGGTTTGTTAAAGAGTGCAATAGTATCATGCTATACTTTGAACCGCTTGAAAAAACTTTAATCCAGGTCATGATGATGCGTGAAAAGCCGGTTTGCAAAAAAAGAACAGTGGTTGCCAAATCGAATTTGTTTACGATTGAACAACTGGATTTGCACTTTTCGAATGGAACACAGCGAATTTACGAACGTATTCGCAGTCACGGCCACGGTGCCGTACTGATTGTTGCTGTCACGGCAGGCGAATCGCTGCTGTTGGTGCGTGAATACGGCGCCGGTACGGACGCTTATGAGCTGGGTTTTCCAAAAGGACTGGTTGACAGGGGGGAATCGCCCTTTGAAGCGGCCAATCGGGAGTTGCAGGAGGAAGTTGGCATGGCTGCGAGGCGCTTTCATTCATTGAAATCCATGACCCTCGCACCGGGTTATTTTGGTGCCAGACTTGATCTGGTACTGGCCCGTGACCTGTACCCCTCGTCTTTGCCAGGTGACGAGCCCGAACCGCCCGATGTGATTGAATGGCCCCTGGCGGCGAGTGATGACTTGCTGCTAAGGCCTGATTTTTCAGAAGCGCGCAGTATTGCTGCGCTGTTATTAGTTAAACAGTGGTTAAAAGAGGAAAAAAAATAATGACAAATCGAGTTAAAGTAGCCGTTACCGGTGCCGCCGGTCAAATCGGATATGCCCTGTTGTTTCGTATTGCATCGGGACAAATGTTCGGCCCCAAAACCGAAGTGGAACTGCAGTTACTGGAACTTGAGCCAGCACTGCCTGCTCTGCACGGCGTGGCCATGGAACTGGACGACTGCGCGTTTCCGCTGCTGAAAAAAATTGTCTGCACCTCCAGCCTGAATGAAGCCATGAGTGGCGCAAACTGGGCGCTGCTGGTCGGATCCGTACCGCGTAAACCCGGTATGGAACGCTCGGATCTGATGCAGATCAACGGCGGTATCTTCACTCAGCAGGGGCAGGCCATTAACGACCACGCCGCAGAGGATGTCAATGTGTTTGTTGTCGGAAACCCCTGCAACACCAACTGCCTGATTGCCATGCACCATGCGCGCGATATCCCCAACAACCGCTTCCATGCCATGACCACGCTGGACGAGCTGCGTGCCCGTACTCAGCTGGCGACCAAAGCCGGTGTGGCGATTACAGATGTCAGTCAAATGACCATCTGGGGTAACCATTCTGCTACTCAGTATCCTGATTTTTATAATGCCAAAATCAATGGTCAGTCGGCTGCAGCTGTCATCAACGACGAAGCCTGGCTGAAAGATACGTTTGTATCAACCGTACAGCAACGCGGAGCGGCGATTCTCAAGGCGCGTGGCCTGTCATCTGCAGCGTCTGCAGCCAATGCCATTATTCAGGGCGTCAGCCACTTGGTTAACGACACTGCCGCTGGCGAGTCATTCTCCATGTGCATGCCTTCTAATGGTGAATACGGCGTAGATAAAGGTCTGATCTTCTCTTATCCATGCCGCCGTGATAATGGCCGCGTATCGATTATTGAAGGACTGCCCTTCAACGCCTACGCTCAGGAAAAATTTGACGCAACATTAAACGAGCTGCGTCAGGAGCGTGACATGGTGAAATCGCTGGGCCTGCTCGACGATTAATATAGCCCATGTAACAGCAATCCAGATAACCATGCTGGCGTGCAGTATGGTGTCGTCTTCCCCGGAAGGTGCACCAATACCGGCCGCCAGCAGGTTTCAATGATATTGTTCGCAACATCGCGGCGCACCCGTGTTCACACTTGAAATGAGTCTGAGCTTATTTATGATTTATTCCATATCATGCCTGTTTATAGCCAGTGACATAACATAATTATCAAAATACTGATCATTAATTTTGATTGCCCGCGTTATCACTCCCTCAATACAAAACCCCTGCTTTTTGTATAAATGTATGGCAGAATCGTGATCTGATCTTACGTGAAGCTGCAGTTTCGAAATTTGATTATCTCCCGCCCATACAATCGCTGACTGGAGCAGATGAGTACCGATTGATTGCCCCCACCAGGCTTGCGCAACCGTGATACCAATTTCACCGATATGATCAAGACGAGGATTTCTGGAGCGTTCGAGAAAGAGTTGTGCAACAATATGTTGATTAATTTTTCCAACCAGCATCAGGCACTGATTCGTGCTCAGACAGTCTGCAATGATTTCTTCTTCCTGTTCATAGGTCAGCGGAAAACCATTTGCCCCAAAGGTAAGAAAATCACTTTCACCACCAACCCTATTGAGATAATCAATAACGGGAGCCGCGTCTTCAATATGCGCTTTGGAAATAACGAGCGTGTCACCGCCGCTTAGTTGAATGATCTTCTTCATGTCTTCGTTGCTTCTATCCTGCATCATAGCTCCAATTTTAACATGGCTGCTGTTATTGTTGAATCGGGAATGCGCAGTCATGCTCGTCTACCAGCCGTGCCTCGTCAAAAAATTGTAATTCATATTCTGCCGATTGCTGAAAGGCCAGGAGAATTGCTCTTTGCCGCTCCGGGCAGCTGACCTCGTCACAGAGTGAGCTGGCCGTGATTATCAGGGCTTCTGTTGCGGTAACAAATCCTGGCCAGGAATAGGTATCAATCCAATCCTGATAGGGATTATCCGGCACGCGCTCTTTCTCGCTCATCTGAATACCCAGTTCTCTGTAAACCCAGAAACAAGGGATACAGGCCGCCATGGCTACCTCAACAGGAGCGTGCTTTGCCGTTTGCAGCAGGTGTTGAGTATAGGCTTCAATCACCTGGATTTTATCGATGGTCTGCCTTGAAGATGAAAAAAAGCGGGGTGACGTTGGCGCCTGAAAATAACGGGTATGCAAATCCTGCTCTGCCTGCAGGGTGTCCGCGGCAAGGCTGTGGAACTGCTGCTGGTGCTGCGGGTCATCCAGACGTCTGGCGAGGCCCTTTAAGGCTTTCGCAAAGGCATTCAGGTACAAGGCGTCCTGTTCTAGATAATGATAGAAAACGCGTTTAGCCAATGTGCCTTGCTGCAGTTGCTGATTAAAAGAATGGTTGTAGATGGCTGAAAGCGTATCTGCGCTTTTTTCCAGCATTAATTTAAACATCAGTGCCTCCAGAAAATATCAAAGGCACCGGGTAACAGAAATACCAAAAACGCTCCCTTCTCCCCTGGGGGAGAAGGGTTGGGGATGAGGGGGAGGGCATACGCCCTGATCCTGAGCGTTCAAAACGCTCCTGTTTTCACACTCCCTTCGCAGGCATTACCCAGTGCAGGTTATAAGGGTCTTTCTCAGCCTCAATGCACGCATCAAGGCACCCCTGTGTTTACTGTTTTATCTTATGATTCCAAATTCATCATGGATACCGCATGGTAGCCGGCATCCACATGCAGCACTTCCGCGGTAATACCTGAGGCAAGGTTTGAACACAGGAACGCGGCGGTGTTACCCACTTCGTCGGCTGTGACGTTGCGCTTCAGGGGGGTGCTCTCCGCATAGGCATGCTGCATCTTACGAAAGTCCTTAATGCCTGCAGCAGCCAGCGTTTTGATGGGACCCGCTGAAATCGCGTTGACGCGTATGCCTTTGGGGCCGAGGCTGGCAGCCAGGTAACGTACCGTTGCTTCCAGGCTTGCCTTGGCAACGCCCATGACGTTGTAATTGGGTACCGCTTTTTCAGCGCCGTAGTAACTCAGGGTCAGAATGGAACCCTGACTGTCCTGCATCAGTGGCATGGCCGCTTTGGTTAAGGCAACCAGACTGTAGGCGCTGATGTCGTGGGCAATGCGAAATCCTTCGCGGGTGCTGCACTCAACAAAATCACCGCTGATTTGATCAGCGGGCGCAAACGCTACGGAATGAACCAGAATATCAAACTGTGGCCAGTGACGACCCAGCTGGTCCATTACTGCCTGAATTTCCCGGTCAGACGACACGTCGCAGGGAAAGGTCAATGTGGAACCAAATTCGGCTGCCATGGTTTCAACACGGCTCTGCAGTTTTTCGTTTTGCCAGGTAAAGGCCAGTTCAGCGCCTTGTTCATGAAAGGCTTTGGCTATTCCGTAAGCGATTGAACGGTTGCTGGCCAGGCCAACAATCAGTGCCTTTTTACCTTGTAAAAATCCCATGTCATCTCCTTTGGTCTTTCTGATGAGTCGCAAGTAGTTCACGCATTTTAGCCTGGATCATGTCGATAGCAATGCGATTTTCGCCCCCTCTGGGAACAATCACGTCGGCATATCGGCTCGATGGCTCGATAAACTGTAAATACATCGGGCGTACGGTTGTTTCGTATTGATGTACCACGGATTCAAACGAACGATGCCGTTCAACGACGTCACGTTTCAGACGGCGTAACAGACAGATGTCCAGAGGCGTAGACATGAAAATACGAATATCCATGGCTTCGCGCAGGGCTTTGTCGCTGAACAGCAGAATACCCTCGATAATAATAATGGCGTGACTGCCAATACGCCGGGTTTCCGGCATACGCAGATGTTTTGAGTGCGAATAAATTGGGATATCGACCGTCTTCAGCTGTTGCAGCTGCCGCAAATGATCGCAAAGCAGGGCATGATCAAAGGCATTGGGATGATCATAGTTAATTTTTTCCCGCTCGGCAAAAGGCAGGTGCCCATTGTCCTTATAATATGCATCTTCAGAGATGACCGCCACCTGATCCGAACCGAGTTCACTGACGATAGTATTGGCTAAAAGACTTTTGCCTGAGGCAGAAGGGCCTGAAATTCCGATAATAATAGGTTGTTTGCTCATGGTTACACAATTCAAAAATTTGCACAGATAGTACTCTTTTATGAGCAGAAATTCAATCGATCGTCACTTAAGTCTTTGCAAAAAACATCTTTAGACAGGGAAGACTGGCTGTTAACCTCGGTTTCGTTTTAATAGCACGTACATGGCGCCCGTACCGCCATCTCTGGGGTGAGCGCTGTGGAAGGCCAGTACCTGTGGGATCTGTGGCAGCCAGTGGTTGACCAGATTTTTTAATACGGGGGCTTCGCCATTCAGGCTGCCTTTGCCATGGATAATGAGCAGGCAGCGATGATGCTGGGCCATTTGCTGTCGGATAAACGACAGTAAAACCCGTTGCGCATCGTCGGGTCGGAAGCCGTGCAGATCCAGTCTTGCTTCCCAGCGAATCTGTCCCTGCCTCAATTCACGCATGCGTTTAGGTGGAATCTGATGACCGCTGTAGGATAGAACGCAGTGAGACTGGACCTCTTCAGGATAGTAGCTCGACAGGTATAACTCCTGCTCCTGTACCTCTTTATGGTCTGCGGTTTCAGGTCCGGGGCGGGGCTGTCCAGTTTTGTTACGTGGTGCCGGGCGACTTTCTGATGCCGGTATTCCTGGATTTTTTTTAAGTGGCCTGGTCGCCAGCACGGCCTGCCGAAACAAGGCCTTGTCTTCATCAGATATCATGGCGTTATTACACAGTGAAATACATGATTAAAGTATAACACAGGCCGTTTAGCCGCGTTTTAATTCGCTTACTACAAAGCGCGTCAACTCAGCCGTGAAGCGCTCGGCTGCCTGATTAGCCGCAATCACACCGCCATAGGGTGTATCCATCGGGCAGGGGATTCGCTGGCTGATAACGCGGGAGGCGATAACGCGATTATCGGAAACATGGGTTAAAACCACTTTGACCGTCAAGCGGATTTCGCTGGGGTGTTGCAGGAAATTCTGTTGTAATTCGATTAATTGCGTATCAAGGCGATAATCGGTCTGATCCGAGGTTGGGCTGGAGGCAACAGCATAGAAATAACCTGAGCGCTGTATGCTTTGTAAAATCAAGGGGAACAACATGTCCGCGGGGGCGCTGATCCAGGCGTTGTTGGCGAATGAACTGATTTCAAAGGTTTTTTTAACGTAGAGCATTTGCTCCGTCTGGTAACCTGCCACGGCTTCCGGCTGCGTGATCAGGATGGAATGCTGGCTGGCGCGTGTAGCCAGCTGTTTACCGCTGAAGCTGCCCAGTTTGTATTGATAGGATACGGCTGGCTTGATAGGTGAGCAGGCAAGCAGGCACAGCAAAATGCAGGGTAGAATCAGTTTAGCCAGTGTCTTCACTTTCTTTCTCCAGGCCCAGGGGTCGGTGCCGTTGTGCCACGTATCACAATGGCCGGGTTCTGTCGCATCTGGGCACTTATCTTTTCCAGATTTGCCGCGATATTGTTTAATTTATTCAGCAGATTGACCGCAGGCGGTATGGTCTGCTGGGAAATTTTATTGATGGCTGTTTCACCAGACTTCATCGTGCTTGAGATTTGCTTGCCGGCGCTGCTCATCTGACGTATGGCGGCAGGTAGTTCGGCGCTGACCGCGTTTAGATTTTTCAGACTTTCACTGATGTCTTTTTCATGTCTGGCAACCACATCGGTAAAGGTTCGCAGATTGGAAAGAGACGTCTTGAAATTGGAAATGTTTTCTTTGTCCAGCACGTTATTTAATTTCATACTCACGGTTTTAACGCTTTCAGACACTTCTTTGAGTACGCTGTCGAGCTGGTGGAACAAAGAAGGCTTACTGGGAATGATTGGATATTTTTCATCAGGCAGTTTTTTCAGCGGCGTCAAATCAGATGAACTGGCCGACAGGCCGACGTATGTGGTGCCGGTAATGCCCTGAGAAATCAAGGTGGCAGTGGTGCTGATCGTAATCGGCGTGCCTTCCACAATTTTAAGCAGCAGGCGGACCTGCCTTGGATCGGTGCGGCTCAGCGAAATTTTGGATACGGAGCCAACCTGAACGCCGTTGAATTTCACCGGCGATTCTTCGCTCAGACCTGAAACAGCTTCGCGAATAAGAACAACGTAATTACTGTAGCTTTTTTGGTCAAACCCAACCGACAGCCATAAAGCCGTTATCAGCAGGCCTGCTGTCAGGATCAGTACAGCCAGCCCCACCAGGGTATAGTTGGTTTTTGCTTCCAAAAATAGACTCCATGCAGTGATAAATAATTACTATATCAGGTTACATTACTAAAATAATCCACAATCATTGGATGAGGATTTTGCATTAATTCCGCCAGAGGCGCAACGGCCAGCACTTTACCATCCCCGATAAAGGCCACCCGGTCGGTGATGCGTCTTAACGATTCTATATCATGACTGATCATGACCACTGTTAAGTTCAACGTATCACGTAAAAACAGAACCAGGTCGTCAAATCTTCGAGCGCTGTGGGGATCAAGGCCTGTTGTGGGCTCATCCAGAAACAATAGCTCCGGATCCATGGCAAT
This sequence comes from Legionella navarrensis, assembly GCF_052527415.1. Lineage (NCBI taxonomy): Bacteria > Pseudomonadati > Pseudomonadota > Gammaproteobacteria > Legionellales > Legionellaceae > Legionella > Legionella navarrensis. Next base: position 29,965 of record NZ_JBNVZR010000012.1, read on the forward strand.
GGCCCGCGCTGCGGCTGCGCGCCGCTGCATCCCGCCACTCAGCTGCGAAGGAAATTTACCGGCCGATTCTTTAGGTAATCCTACCAGAGCCAGCTTGAGCATGGCCAGCTCCTGCATGAAGCTGTTATCCAGAGACGTAAACTCACGCATGGGGAACATGATATTGTCTTGAACCGTTAAGGCCGAAAAGAGGGCGCTGTGCTGAAAGAGCATGCCCCAGCGCTGCCGGAGTCGGGTTGCTTCCTGCTCTGACAGGGTTGACAGGTCCCTGCCGAATATTTTGATGTGCCCGGCAGTGGGTTTTAACAGCATTAAAAGACAGCGAAAAATAGTGGTTTTACCGCTGCCACTGCCGCCGATGACCGCAACGATTTCACCCTGATTAACCGTCAGGTTAACATCGGAATGTACCCATTGATTGCCAAGGTAGTTCTTCAGACCCGTAATCTCGATTATTGGTTCACTCATAGCTAAAGGTCCAGCCAACTGTACACAATGGAGAATATGGCATCTGCGATGATGATAAGAAAGAGCGCCTGGACCACGCTGCGGGTGGTGAGCTGACCGACACTGTCGGCGTTAGGCTGAACCATGAATCCCTGATAACAGCCAACCAGCGCGGTGATGAGAGCAAAGGCCGGCGCTTTATATAAACCCAGCATCAGCTGCCGCAGCCCCACGGATTCTTTTAATCGACTCAGGAAATCAAAATGATCCACGCCCAGCATGGCTTTGGCCATGAACATGGCACCGAGGATGCTGAAAAAATCGGCCCAGAATATCAACAAAGGAAACACGATAAGCATGGCCAGAACCTTAGGCAATACCAGTAATTCCGTAGGGGACAGACCCATGGTCTGCACCGCGTCAATTTCCTCATTGACCTTCATGCTGCCAATCTGCGCGGTAAAGGCCGAACTGGTTCTACCGGCCACAATAATGGCGGTAATCAGAGGCGCAAATTCACGAAAAATAGCCATGCCGGACAGGTAGGCGATAAAAATATTGGCGCCGTAAGTCTGCAGCTGCAAACCCATTTGATAGGCGAGCACGATGCCAATCAGGAACGACAGCAGACCGATGATGGGCAAGGCCTGTATACCGGCTGTATTGATATTGGACACAATACTGGGCAGGCGAAAACGCCGCCAATTGCCCAGCGTGAGGACCAGGTTCTGAAATAAATCACCCAGAAGCGTGACGAATCCACTGGTCTGCTTAAATTTTTCCACAGCCTGCACGCCCAACAGATACAGCAGACCATGCCGTTTAGGAGGGGGGACCTGATAGTCCAGCACGTCCTGTTTTGACTTAACCAGTTCCAGCAGGGATAACTGCCGTTCGGAAAAATCAATCAGGCTGACGTCTTTGCCCTGTTGCTCCAGCCTGAGCAGGTAGCCGGCCAGAGCAATCGCGCCCGCACTGTCGAAATGCTCAAGCTGCCTGCCACTGAGCGTGACTCGTTCCGCTTCTGGAAGAGGTTCTCGGGCCAGGCTCGACGACAGCGAGCCTAACTCGGTAACCGACCAGGAACCCCGGCACAAATAGCCATCGTCGCTCTCGACAAATTGTGCGTTGTTTTTGGTCATAATCGCCATGCGTTCAGGAAATAGCCTAGGATAATACGAAACGCATCCACACGGCAAAGAGCTAATGATAAAAAACGAAATTATTTTGGCCGCAGCATGCTTTGCGTTCTCCTTTTCGGCTCTTTTTCGAGCACATAATTTTCTTTCATTTTTATTTCCCTGCGCAGCTCTTCCTTATGTCTTACTGGTTGTTTTGAAAAGCTTTTATACAGCCGGAACTGTTCATAAGAGTGGCGTTCGGTTTTTATGATTTCATGTCCGTTTGTCAGCTGTTTCGTTTTACGCAGTTTCGATCTTACCGCTGCGCCCGAAGCATTGAACTCCTTAACCAGGGCTCTGCGCAGGGTATAGGTCTGCCCGGCGACCGCCATGTATATTAGCATGTCCATCTGCTTTTCTGGAAAGTGCCAGGCTGGACTCGTTGCTCCAAAGGCTTCCGGATGCCATTGAACCGCCAGGAATGGCGCGCCTGGATGTTTGTTTTCCAGAGCTTCAATACAGTCGTCTGGTTTGATTTTTTGTTTATCCGGGGAGTGACCATCAATGGGAGCAAGCGTATCATCCCGTACCGAGCGAGCCGAGATGATAAGGTCGGGAGGCAGCTTACTGGGATCGGCGGCATAAGAATGGACACTGTTCACAGGCAGTTGCATGTCTGGTGTATGATACAGGCTCAACGCAGCCAGGGTCAGTCTGGCCTCCGGAGCTACCTCGATTCGATGAACCATCTTATTATTGACCACCTCAGGTGCGACTCTTGATAAATGAGGCATGCCTCCGCGATAATTGTGCCCGGAAACAGCCATGATGTCCCCACCAAACTGCTTATAGAAAGTCCATAATCCACCGCAGACAGCCAGAACAGGCTGACCACGCAGGCGGGCACCTCGGATGATGTCCATTTCAAGGGACATTCTCTCCTGGTAGGCCTGTGTTTTATATTCAGCGGCTGATACACCCGGTATGTAGATCAGGCCAGATTCTGCGATGTTGATATTTTCTGATTCTGGAACCAGGCGATGTATTTTGTGATGTTCAACACCAAAGGGCAATGTGATGTGTGCCGTCATCTTGAGCTGTGATTTCAGCAGACTGGGCAGTCTTCCACCAGGAGTAATCACCTGCGTTGGACGGCTTGTTACCTTTTGTAATCTATGATGATCAAAAAGGGCACCTTTTCCTTCTCCATCAGGTCGATCCGACACGGCAATTTTAGCCGGGCATCTCGCAACCTTGGTGGCACCCTGCTCAAGATGAGCCTTCGTTCTCGCTCTTTTTTTTGAAGTAGAGGCATCGATAAAATAAGGCAGAATGGAGGGAAGATGCTCTTGTCGATGGATTCTGAGGGGTTTTTTTGCAGGCGTTTTTACAGTGCTTTTTGCCTCACCCAGGAAGCCTTGCGTCGCGCTGATGAAAAAATCGCTTTTCACGTAGGTGTTTTCTGAAAATTTGTCTGGCATATGTGTTCTCTGGGTAAAAAAACCGCAATTATATTAACGAAGAAACAAATGGTCAATTATTCATAAATTTAACAGGGCAGATAGAATCTGACCTGCTAATCCGAATTTCAATACTCCAAAACGCTGTCTTGTGATAAAATGCTGCATATTTCCCTGCGCGATAACCGATCATGCACGACGATTACAGCCAATTTGAGCAACGTAAACAAGATCACATCGAACTGGCGTTGCTGCCCGTGAACCAGGCCAATGAACGCCAGGCCTTTGACCGGGTTAACCTGATCCATGAGGCTCTGCCTGATCTGGACTTTCAGGATATCCAAATCAACAGCATCCGTTTTGGGCAGGCCGTTCCTAACCCCTTTCTGGTCAGTTCCATGACCGCCGGGCATAAGGGGGCTGAGTCGATAAACCGTCGTTTGATTGAAGCCTGCTCCCAGAGCGGCTGGTATATGGGGGTGGGGTCGCAGCGTCGTGAATTATCTGATCCTCTCGCTGCTTCCGAATGGCTGCCGCTGCGTCGTGATTTTCCCCATGCTGATTTACTCGGTAATCTTGGTATTGCGCAGTTGCTGACCGCATCCCTGTCTGATATTCAACGCTTGACCGACGTATTAGAGGCGCGCGCACTGATCATTCACTGCAATCCGTTGCAAGAGGTCATTCAACCCGAAGGAACACCACAGTTCAAGGGCTGCTGGCAGGCTCTTGAACGATTGGTTAACAGCCTGAGTATTCCCATCGTAGTGAAAGAAACAGGCTGCGGTTTTTCATCATCTACCCTGAAACGTCTTAATGATACAGGTGTTGCCGCAGTCGATGTCAGCGGTCTTGGTGGAACACACTGGGGGCGCATCGAAGGCGCACGTGCCTCATTCGAGTCCATACAATCCAGAACCGCTCAGACCTTTAAAAACTGGGGTATTGATACCGTGACCAGCGTAGAACACGCCGCTGCTCTTAAGCCACGTTTCGAGATATGGGGTTCCGGTGGCGTACGCCATGGCCTGGATGCGGCCAGGTTACTGGCTCTCGGGGCCAGCAGTATCGGTTTCGCCAAGCCCATGCTGGAAGCCGCCATGAACAGTGCCGACAGCGTTTACAAATTAATGAAGACTATTGAATACGAACTGCGGGTTGCCATGTTTTGCACAGGCAGCCGCGTTATCAGCGAGTTGAAGGAGAAAGTATGCCTATAAGCAATCAGGCGGGCCAGTTATTCCAGGGGTTTTCCCGTCTTGATCGCGGTGAGCGGTTCCAGCGCTTAATACAGCTGGGTGCTCTTACCATCGAAGATCTGGATTATTTGCGCAATGGGGGCGTCACAGACACCGGCCTTGCTGACAAGCTTATCGAAAATGTGATCGGCTATTTTCAACTGCCCCTGGGGGTTGCGACCAACTTTCATATAGACGGTCAGGACTATGTCATTCCGCTGGCAGTGGAAGAAACGTCCATCATTGCCGCTCTGTCCAAAACCGCAAAATGGATCCGGCAGCAGGGTGAAATTAATACCTGGGTTGATGGCGAATGCATCATCGGCCAGATCCAGCTGGCCCGGGTCAACAACTACGAACGGCTTGAAGCAGTTTTTCAGGAAAACAAACGATTCTTAATTGAAAAAGCCAACGAAGACGTCGCGGCAAATATGGTCAGACGAGGCGGCGGCGTGGCTGATCTGCATCTTCGCCGCCTGCCACGGCCCGATGGTGGGGTGATGGCGGTTATCCATCTCACCATGAACAGCTGCGATGCCATGGGTGCCAACATCATTAATCAGGTTCTGGAGTATTTGAAGGCGCCCATTGAAAATCTGAGTGGTGAATTAGTAACCATGTGTATTTTGTCTAATCTGAACGATCAGAAACTGACAACAGCTCAGGTTGTGATTCGTGATGTAGATACCGAACTGGGAGAGCGTCTGCAGGAGGCCTCCATCTTTGCTGAAACGGATCCCTATCGGGCTGCTACTCACAACAAAGGGGTTATGAACGGTATAGATCCCGTACTTATCGCCACCGGAAACGACTGGCGTGCCGTAGAGGCCGGCATGCACGCCTATGCCGCACACACCGGTCAATACCGGGCGCTGACCCGCTGGCGTTTTGCGGATGGCTGCCTGACTGGCCAGCTGACCGCACCGATCATCGTTGGTACTGTTGGCGGTGTAACGGCTTTGCATCCAACAGCCAGATTATGTCTGCGGATGATGGGTATTGAATCTGCCAATCACCTGTCGCGCGTTATCGCCGCTGTCGGGCTGGTGCAGAATCTGGGGGCCATCAAGGCTCTTTGCACTGAAGGTATCATTCAAGGGCATATGAAGCTGCATATCGATAACCTGCTGATGGTAGCCGGAGCCTCCGAGCAGGAAATGCCACAACTGAAAACAGGCCTGCAGAATTATCTGGTTGAAAACAAGCGGGTCAGTCTGAATAACGCCCGCGAACTGCTGGCAGCCATTCGACAAGCGGCAGCAACAGAATGAAGTGGCGCATACCGGCCAAAACATTTCTGCTGGGGGAATACGCCGCAGTTGCCGGTGCAGGCGCCATTGTTCTGACTACAGCGCCCTGTTTTGAACTGAGCCTGACCAGTGGAGATTATCCTTCCGCCATCCACCCCGAATCACCGGCTGGTCGCTGGTGGTCGCGCTGCCGGCATCCACAGGGGCTGCTATGGCGAGATCCCTATGCGGGGCAGGGTGGATTAGGCGCATCCAGCGCACAATTTCTGGGTGCCTGGCTGGCTGATTGCTATTTATCTGGTCAGGAACCTGAGTTCGAGGCCATGCTGAAAGCCTATTACCAGTCCTCCTGGACAGGCCAGGGCCTGCGCCCCAGTGCCTACGATGTTCTGGCTCAGTCACAACAGCAATGCGTCTATATTAACCGAAACGATAACCAGATCATCAGCTACGACTGGCCTTTCCACGATCTGTCCTTCCTGCTCCTGCACAGCGGCCACAAACTGGCCACGCATCATCACCTGCAGGCAGCAACACTGCCATCCCTGCACAAACTGATTCTCCTGGCAGAGGATGCAAAACAGGCATTCGAGCGAGCCGACAGCGAGCAGCTGATCACGACCATCAATGCCTGGCAACAGGAGCTAAGCTCCCTGCACCTGACCGCCGGTCATACGCTGCGGCAACTGGATGAATTGAAATCCAACCCATCCATTCTGGCCGCCAAAGGCTGCGGAGCCCTTGGTGCCGATGTTTTGCTGCTGCTCATCCCGACCTGCGAGCTGGACAAACAGGTTCTCAGTCTGAGCACCCAGGGCTGGACAATTCTGGCCAGTAACAAGACCTTATACAGAGAGAACACATTAATCAAAAAAAAACACATGAAAGGGCTTGAATTTTCGTCTTAATCCGGTATCATTTCAGCCTTCTTGGGCCGTTAGCTCAGCTGGTAGAGCAGAAGGCTCTTAACCTTTGTGTCATAGGTTCGATCCCTATACGGCCCACCAGGTTGATAGCAGTCATCCCATAGAAGAAAGTACCACCCAGTAATGGGCCGTTAGCTCAGTTGGTAGAGCAGAAGGCTTTTAACCTTTGTGTCATAGGTTCGAATCCTATACGGCCCACCATTTTGGTCAAACCCATTCATGACCAGAATGTTTAGAAGATTTTCGTTGTAATGGGCCGTTAGCTCAGTTGGTAGAGCAGAAGGCTTTTAACCTTTGTGTCATAGGTTCGAATCCTATACGGCCCACCATTTTCAAACCACACCCCAATGCGCTCGTAGCTCAGCTGGATAGAGTACTTGGCTTCGAACCAAGGTGTCGGGGGTTCGAGTCCCTCCGAGCGCACCATATAATCAAGCACTTACGCTTTTTTTTGATGATTCAGAAAAGCAGGTGTAGCAAATTTGTAACACTTTTTTCTACACTCTTGCCTGTTCACCAAATGTAGCTGTTACACCCATTGATCCAATCCTGTTTGCAGCATGTCGCAAATGGTCACCGGATAGATGCGCATAACGTAATACCATTTCAAAACTTGACCAGCCACCGAGCTGCTGTAGCTCTTGTAAACTGGTGCCATTCTGAACATGCCAACTCGCCCATGTATGCCTTAAATCATGCCAGCGAAAATTTTTAATTCCCGCACGATCTAACGCTTTGGTCCAGGCTTTTGTATTGCATTGTTGAATAGATTTGTCTTTATAGGTAAAAACAAACTCTGGATGAGTGCCTGATCGAGCTTTAAGCACGGCCATGGCATTGTCATTCAATGGAACAGAAATCGCTTTATTGGTTTTTGCCTGATCTGGATGAATCCATGCATGCTGCTTCAGCATGTCAACCTCGTGCCAGCGAAGGCCTGTCACGTTTGATGCGCGTAGTCCAGTCGCCAGAGAAAATGCCGCCATATCTTTCAGATGCGGTGGTAATTCGTTTAACAGGCGATTGGCTTCTGGTACCGTTAACCAGCGAATTCTGCTCTTTTCAACTTTTCGCATACGCACAGCAGGAACTTTATCAAGCCATTCCCACTCACGGTATGCTCTACTCAAGATAGCTCTTACTACTTCAAGAACCCGGTTTACTGTCGTTTGACTGACACCTTCAGCTTCCTTTTTAAGCGCAACTTCCTCAAGAAGGTCACGATTAATCTCATGAAGCTGATAATTACGCAGATGTTTGTCTAACCACCGTAAATGCACTTTGTCGGTTTCCAGACTACGCTTGGCTTGATTTTCATTTAACCAGCGGAGAACTGCATCGCGCCAGGAATAGACGGGTTTATTTTCAAGTTTGGTTACACTCCAAAGCTCGGCTTTAAACTTATCGTGATATTCCTGAGCGGCTACCTTGTTGGCAGTCCCAGTGCTTCGTTGTACTCTTTGTCCATTATGGGTGAAGCTGACCCACCAAATCGTGTTTCTTTTGTAAAGCGCCATTGTTTCTCACTCCTGGTAACAGCGCCTTGCGATGTAACACGGTCAGAATACCTGGAACGCATATACAACACAAGATCTTGTTCAATAAAACGCCATCCGCGACCAATTTTTACACTGGGAAGTGCGCCTGATACTGCCATGCGTCGAATCGTTTCTTTGTGAGCACCAAGTAGTTGAGCTGCTCCAAGGATGTTGAGTGTTTTGGTAGAATGTGTGTAACCCACATTAGAGATGCCTTGAGTAGTTGAAGAAGACATAACTTAATTCCTTGATTAAATAAAACGAATCGTGTTTTTATTTAATCATTACGTGTTTATTATGTCAAGTTAATTGACGTTAATAATAAAAAAGCCCCAAAAGGGGCTTAGTAGTTAGAAAACACATGTGTATAACCATCCACCTCCACTGAAAAATAATCGTTTATAAACAAATCACGAGCAAATGCCTCGTAATCGAAATAAAACAATAAATTATCCGGTATTGCGTTGTTATAGCATTCTTCAAAAATGTGTTCAGCGAATTCAACCTCACTATCATATACTCCATGATAATGTTCCTCTAGAATCTTTTCCGCATCCTCAATGCTGTAATCACCAAGAAGAGCTGCTCCCAGCTCTCCATGTTCCGTGATGAACTCAGCGATTTTGACGACTTGTTCAATGCCTTCATATTCGCTCAAGCTCAATCCACCAAAACCTTCATAATCATGGATCGCATATTCCTCTGCATTTTCAATGGGACTATCCGCCAACATCTTTTGAATGTCGGCATTAATCTCATCAATATCCTGTGCTGCGTCTATCCATGCTCCGTGTAAAATGCCATTGTTGTATGCTGCCAGGCACGCTACGTAGATTTTTGGGGTATCCATTCTTGTCTCCTTGAATTACAGGAGATCAATAACCCCGGTGGGAGCATTAATCTCCCGTTGGGGTTATTGTGGTGTTTAGAAAGGCGTTTCTTCGGAGCTGGTTTCCAATATTTCGCGCATTTGTGCAAGCTGCGTTTCAGCGCTCATGGATACCGGTTCTTTAGTGGCTTCTTCTTTGGCTTTGGCATGGCCTAATAATTGAACATTGGTAACAACGATGCTGGTTGAGCGTTGTGTGTTTCCGGCATTGTCGGTCCAGTTATTCGAGCGAATTCTGCCCTCAATATAAACCTGACTCCCTTTGCGCAGATGTTCTGTTATTTTGACCATGGATCCAAAAAATATAAGCTGATGCCATTCTACGACTGACTCCCATTCACCATTGCGTTTAAGGGATTCGTTGGTAGCCAGTGAAACGGTGGCGAAGAGGTTGCCTCCTTTTGTGGTGATTGATTTTGGCTCCGCACTAATGTGGCCGATCAGCGAAACTTTGTTTAACGTTGCAGTCATTTTGTTCTCCAGTTGTAAGTTAAAAAAATCCGCACAACAGGAAAATAGCCGCACAGAGCAGTTGTTTTCCTGTTGTGCGGATGAGTAGTTTGGTCGTTAAATAACGTTTTGGTAGATCAGATTTGTTTGAAGGTGAAGCGAAGCTTTTCTATTTCCTGATCGATTTGGTCACAATCCTGCGAGGATAATTCACTTCTCATTTGACGAAGTTCGTTCACACAGCAGAGCAGGTCAAAAAGAGCTTGTTCTTTTCTTAAGATAACAGAGGGTGTTTGTTGCATGGTATGTTCTCCTGAAAGCTGGGAAATACCGACCCGGACGGGGAAAGTAATTCCCCGAGGTGGGTTGATTAAATGAAATAGTCTTGTTTAGTGATTGAAGTGCAGTAGCGCAGACAAATAGGCAGCCAATGAGAACCCAACGGTTATCACCGTACCCACCATCCAGCGCCGGGATGCCAATAGCTCGACTTTATTATCACGAAGCTGTTGCTCATGATATTTCGAGATATCTTTCATTCGGGCATCGAACTCGCGTTTTTGTTCAGCAAGTTTTTCATCTTGCTTGGAAAACACTTTTTCAACCGCTTCACTTAACATGCCATTGACCTCATGTTTACTATAGATATTAAGGATTTCAATCTTGGTCAGCGTTGACATAAAACCATCCGCTTCGCTTGATTTAACACCTTTCTTTTCCAGTAGTCTAGCATATTTCAAACTATCACACTGTATCCGCATGGGGTATTTCTCCTTGAAAAAAGCCAGATAAACGCCCAATACTGGCGGTTTCTCCAGCATTGAACATGCTTTTTCACCACAAACCTGGTTGAATCGCCTGATTTTTAAAGAACGTTGTTGCTGCACAGGTTTCACAAACAAGATATGTCAGTAAATGATGTCAAACAGGTTTAAAACATGGTGTTTTAATGAGGTTCCATCTTGAGGGATGGTTGGTATTGGTAAACCAGAATTCCCGACTAACGTTCTGCCATAAGATTGGGGAATGATGATGGCTATTCACAAGACCTTGCGGTTTCACCTGAGTTTCACAGGTTCGTCAGTTGTGTTGCTTGTATTATACTATTGTTTTCAATAAAAACAACAAATCGTGTTTTAAATATTTTTTATAACACAATGCGGTTATTTATAATTACTCTTCAACAAGATTAGCCACAGTAAATTTTGGTAATCGCTATTCTGGAGTGTCCCAGCTCTCTACTGATGATATGTCGGGCCTTTCTGTCCATTGCTTTTTCAATAGCAGTCATTTCAGCGTATTTTTTCCCACCTGCAATGGGGGGGACCAGGCCTTGTCTGTAAGGGTCGAAGGACAGGGTTAGTTCTTTAAACCTGCGTTGCGCGTAGGCATGACGTAGACCGTGTAGTTTACATACTCCCATGGCCTTGGTCTGGGTCTGATAGTGGCTCAGATGTTGTTTGTATGTCCTTTCTTTCGGGATTAGCGATTCGCCACTTGCAACCAGACGAGAGACTTTTTCCAGCCACTGGCGTTGCTCCTGACTCATGATGGTTAATGTTCTACCGATTCCACCTTTTGTCCAACTGGGCATTATTTTCAGAGTATTACCTTGCCACGCTTCACTGAGCGTAAATTTTAAAGACTCTTCCCGTCTCAGGCCAAACAACACCTGTCCCTCCAATGAGAGGCGAATATACGGATCCTGACATTTTGTCAGATCCAGATTATGAATAGCCTTGTTATGGCTCGGAATATAGGTTCTTTTGTCAATCTGATAATCATCATTGCATGGTTTAACCAGATTGGGATTGCCGAGCAAGATAGCCGTTTTTCGGAGCTTGGACATGTAGTTTTTAATTGTCGCAGGGTTTTTGTCCTGGCGTTTCCAGTGTTCCACCAAAGCATAGATATGCTTGGCTTTTAACCCTTTAACATGGCTGAGTTTAAAGCCTAATTCGTGTAGATCTTTGATGCAGCGATACAACATATGGCGCATGTCCGCCTGACTGGCGAAAGATTGCCGAGCCGATAATTTGATCAGCTCATTAATAGAAAATTTAGCACTTCGTAATTTCGAGTTACTCACGCAAATACCCCCATAACGTTGTTCTGGAACGTAAGCCCATTTCGCGCATAATCAGTAGCGTCAATTGGTAATGATTCAGGGTAGGGGAGAGCTGCGCGTGAAGCATGCGGGCGTATAGGTAACGGTAGCATTTTTTTACGGATAGTTTTTCTGTTTTTAACGCATATTTATAAGCGTGACGAACAGTATCGTATCCGAATGCATATATCAAATTTTTGGTACTGTTTGTTAATGAAGAAAGATCCCTGATTATAGTTTTCTGAAAATCCGTTCGAAACGGTACAATCCGATCCTGACTGTTTGATGTAATTTCCCGAGTTAGCCAAATCGCATTTTCTTGAATATGAATTTCGGGTATGAGGTGTATAGCCTCGCTGAATGTCAAGCCAAATTGAGCCTGGAGGCAGATCAGGGTTCGGGCAATAGGGTCAGATATTTTTTGCAAATCATCGAGCATTATTTTACGATTAATTTGTAATGTATTTTTTCGTGACAGACCCAGATTTTTGTTGTCAATTTCCGGTAAGATGTGCTCAATGCTTTGCAAGAAATATCGTATTACAGTCATGTATTTCATAATGGTGGCAGTCTTGATTTTTTTTCGGTGCCAGTGAGCAACCAGGTGATGAATGTGATCTTTGGTCAGCGCATGCCATTTTGGCGGGATATCGCCTATCGAGAAAAGCGAGTCAATCATGTTATGAATAACAAAATGACGGAATAATTTATCACGATGAGATCCGCGATTATCCAATTTAAGGAAGCAATCGGCTTGTTGGCGTAACTGACTTTTTCTCATTTTTAAACTCATGAAACACTATTTGCCCAGATTTTTAGTTTAGTGTTGGTAGAGCAGCTCACTAAAAAGTGATGCTTGGCATAAAGCCACAAGGCTCAGTTCAGGGGCAAATCAGTAGTTAAACTTCAAAATACCTTGCATTTTCCTTATATTGTTTTCTCCTTGTATTTATTGATTGAAGGGACTCAAATTTCAGACGAAATAAATGAGCATTGAAGGTCAATACAAACGTGTATTGTGTGGTTCAAATCCCGAGAGGGAGTTGTACTGCAAGTACCGCAGAGGATCCTAAAATAAATCAGGTGAGGTGAAGTTCCCGACTAACGTTCCGCCATGAGATTAGGGAATGATGATGACTTTCGCATAAGACCGTTTGGTTTCACCTGAATCGCACAGGCTCATCAGTTATGCTTTGGTGCAGCGTAGCAAAGAGGGCTGTATCAGACAAGAGAGTTTATTGATATTTTTTGTTCAAGCGCGTGAGACGCGCTTGAACAAACAGTGTTAATGTATTGATTATATGTGAAAAATTTGCATACATTCGTCTGCGTCACTGCGGTAAAACCTCAGTGACGCAGACGCCGATGAAAAGATAAGTTAGTTGCCGAGTGTGTATAACTCGTAATTATGTAAGATTTTATGGCATTAATCTTCCGGCTCAGTAGTCGCTACTAATCCGGCAATATTCGCTCCCATGCTAATTGCTCGGCGATTTGAAACAGTAATTTGGAGGTACCTACAACAACTGGATTATCAACAAGTGATAACATATGAATGTCACTGATATGATCACCGTATGCATAACTCCCAGATAAATCAAGTCGATGTAATTCAGAATAATTAATAATACCTCTTTGTTTGCCTTTACCGATAACTGGATCACCAGTAATATTTCCTGTATAGCAACCGTTTTCCACCTCAAGTTTACTACAAATGATATCGGGAATCTCAAAGAAGTCAGCGATAGTTCTAACACAATCCTCAAATGAGCCAGTAACGATTACAATATTAGCACCATTACTTTGATGCTTGATCATTTCAGAGTGTACCTTTTTATTAATTATGTGCTTTCTGTTTTTATAAAACCATTCCACACTAACTTGTTGCATTTGGCATACATTAAAAGAAGAAAACTGTTGGTAAAAATATCTATTCATTTGTGCTCGACTGGATTTCGTTTGTAGCTCATAGTATTTCAAACGTTCAAAAAATTTTTTGTAAGCTTGTTCGCCAGCTAGAAAATCAGGTGAAGTTTCAATATAGTAATATTTTAGAACCTCGCATAAGCTTTTGCAGTTTAATATGGTGTCATCTAAGTCAAAAAATACGCTATAACTCATTCTAAATCCCATTATAATTCATATGCAAATGGTTTATAAACAGTAGTATTACTCAAGTTTAAAGCAATTGATCCCCAAGATAATCCAACCCCAAAGCCAGAAAGTATTGAATCACCTAAGTTTTTATTTGAATTCGAATAATAGTGACATATTGTTAATGGAATTGATGCTGGGCCTGTATTGCCATAATTTTTAACAGCTATAGGTACTTGCGGCTCGCTTAATTTCATTTTTTTTTGCAGATATTTAAGCATGAATTCATTTGGTTGATGCAGAAAATAATTATTTATTTTTTCCTTTTTCCAAGATTTCATATTAAGAACGGAATCAATTGAAGAAGGTACAACACGCAGTGCAAACTCCATCACTGCCACTCCATCCATATTAATATTTCCATCAGTATAATCAGAATTTTTAGGTATAATTAATTTATCAAATCCACTGCCATCAGTATGAATATCAAATGCCCAGCTATCATTACCTTCTTCTATAATTGTTGCAGTTCCGGCATCCCCTAAAAGCATCCTTACTTTATGATCATCAGGATCAATATAACGGGAAATTGTATCGCCAGCACAAAGCAATACTTTCCTACAGCTGGTTGATGATATTAAAAGTGCGGCTTGATACAAGCCATATATGTAGCCTGAGCATCCATAATTTATATCAAACGCTACAATATCATTTTTAAGATTAAGTTTGTTTTGTATGATGCATGCTGTTGATGGCATAACATAATCAGGAGTTTGTGATACAAAAACAACTGCGTCGATATTGTCTGATTTGATGGATGATGAAAATATTTTTTTTGCCGCTTGAATACAGAGTTCTGATGTATTCGTTTCTCGTTTAACAATGCCTATTGATTCTATTCCTGTACTAGCAGATATTCTATCAACATTATTTTGACCAAACTTATCGTATAAGTCTTCTATCTTAAGTAGATCTTGGGGAATGACTGCAGCAATGGCTGATATTTTTAATCCTTCTAAAACAACATTCATGATTTATGTCCTAGCTTCTTTTGTATAAGGTTGAATATATCAACCAATTTTTTGCATCCCATAATTTCTACTCCTGTGACAGCTACTTGATAATGTATACTGATAGCACCAACGGTAGAAACAACGCATAAAGAATCCCAGTTACCATCTGCATCAAGGTCATACCCATCATGTAAATCGCAAGTATTTAACATCAGTAATTTAGATAGATCATTTAATAATAATAACTTATTCATTTTACCCCCTTAAAAATAGCTTTTCTTTGTTTCTTATATCTAGCGCCATATTCAATTGATTTCACAAAACAGTATTTGTGTGGTAATTGGTACCTCGCTAGTTTTTTAAGGCATAATCCTTTGGCAGTTTTTTTAAATATAACTTCATCAACATTTTCTTTAAGCTTTATATTCGCAACAACTATGTTACCAAGGATAGGGTTCTCTTCAGCGATCACAACAACATCATCAACGTCAGAAAGTTCAAGCAGAACATCTTCGACTTCTGAAGGATAAACCTTCTCGCCACCCACATTTATAATATCTGATTCTCGGCCCAGTATTCGCATACCATCTTCATCAGTGCTGACCATATCCCCTGTCATAAACCAACCATCTGATGTGAACGGGCTTGGCATATTAATATAACCAAGCATTGATGATTTTGACTTGATCTCAAGTTTCGAGTCCCTGACTCGGTATTGAACGTTATCGTCAACAATTTTAATTAAAGTAGAGCTATTATTAATAGACCGCGTCTTTATTACTCCAAGTTCAGATAATCCATATGCTTGATTAAGCTTAGTATTAGGTAATTTAGTAATTAACTTTTTAAGCAGAGACTCCGCCATTACTTCACTACCATAATTAATCTGGCTTAAATTATTAAATTTATATTTATCAAAAATTCCATTTAAATGCATAAGAGTTAAAAATGACGGCGAGGTAATCAATACATTCACATCAAATTCATCTATGTGTTCAGCAACACACATAGGCGTTCTTTCTTTAGGAATAATCAAACAATTACCACTGGCAAAAGCATTTAAAATAGTATTAATCCCACCTATATGGTCAAAGAGTAGAAAGGAGATTACGCGTACTGGTCTTAAAGCGGGCTTAATGTTTTCCAGTAAAGGAATAAAGTCATGAACAATCGCTTTACTTTTTCCAGTTGTCCCTGAGGACATAATAATCAATCCCGGATTATTCCTTTTTCTAATTGTGTTAATCAGAGAATTGGTTGAGCGCAGGTTGGTTTTTATTATATTAGGAACATCATTTTCATCTATTTTTATTTCATAATCAGGTTGGATATCATTTTTATACTCATCGTATTTTGAAATTTTTATTTTAGTCAGTGGTACAATAATTACATTAATTGTTATTAGTGCTAAAAATATTACTATGGATTTTGGTGAATAATCTGCTTCTAAAAAAATTACATCTCCTTTAGTTATACCTTTAGCATACAGATATTGTTGTTGTTTCTTTACCTCACCTAAAAGCCATGAATAATTATAACAATTTTTATTGTGTATCAGTGCTGGCATGCTTTTGGCTTTTAACATATTGTCAATTAGTTCTTTAATATTCATTCTATACACCACCAAGATAAATATTTTGCCCAGTTATAAAATCGCTAGATTTTTTCAAGAAAAAATCTGTTACGTTTGAAACATCTTCAACGGTACCTTTACGTATAATCGCTTGTCTGGAAATCAGTTTATCCATTTTATCTTTTGCAACTGAGCGAATAAGATCTGTATCGATGGGCGTTGGACCAATAGCATTCACGGTTATGTTCAATTCTGCAAACTCTCTAGCCATAACCTCAGTAAGTGAATAAATTGCTGCTTTTGATGCAGCGTAAATAGCTTCACCCTCTAACTTCAATGGTGTTGCTACAGTAGTAAAGTTCACAATCCGTCCATACTTTTTTCTTGACATTAACTTGGCTGCCTCTCTGCAAAATAAGAATGTCCCAATAACGTTCGTATTTAATATGTCGTAAACTGTTTTTAACGGTGTTAACATCACATGATTCATCGATGCAATTCCTGCGTTGTTTATCAGATTATCTAGCCTGCTAAATTTATTTCTTATAAATTTAAATAGTGCTTTTACTTCATTTTCGTTTGTCACATCTGCTATAAAATGATGATAGTTTTCAAGTTCCCAGTCCACAGGAGAACGACTACAACCAATAACAATGTGACCATTTTTAATATAATGCTCTGCTAAATGTTTCCCGATCCCTTTACGAGATCCTGTGACTAATGTTATCGGTTTAGTCATTAGTGTTCTCCTGCACTAGCCTTAAAGTAAAATCAGTAAGCTTACCAATAGACAGGAAAGGACTGTTGCGCATAGACATTGCTTTTTCACTGGCGAGAATTATGGATACGCCAAATTTATCTTCAATTTTTTGCTCTACGCTTGCAATTAATGTTACTAATGAAATGGAATCCATCGATGAACTTTGACCATAGAGTTGGCACTCATCTGCATCTTTAGCTGGCAGTTTGTCCTCTAAATATTGATTAAGGTCCTCAACTGCATCTATTATAATTTTTTGTATTTTACTACGCACGGTTTTCTCCATTAAATTGAATGTATAATACTTTTAAATAATTATTAATTGAATCAGGATCAGCAACTGAGCCTTGCCAGCCTATATAGCCATCCGGTCTAATGAATACAGCATCATTCCATTTAACAATAAGACTGTAGTCTTTGAATTTTGGATATTCTGATTGCTCCAAGAAATAAATATTTAAAGGGTATTGATTAAGGCGCTGCATTAACGTATTTTTTTTATCACCAAAAACAAGCAGAACTCCAGTTACACCATCTGCTAAATCATAACTTGATGTTTTTATTCCATTATTATTAAATTCAATATATGGAACATGGCTGCCAATAAGGTGATTGCTTCCAATATTTATAAGATTATTATCATACTGTTGTGAAAGCCCTGAAAAATCCATTGGCAATAAGCTCCTCATCCTGTTACGGTTGCTCATTATTGGAAGCCAATTTTTTCCGTGTGTCTTTTCGCCACCTGTTCCTGTTATTAAACAGGTGGTAATATCGGTACTAACCAAAAGTTCATTGGCAATCTTATTACGTTCAGTATGATATGTGCCGAGAATAGTTCTGTTTAACTTCTTATTTATGACTCCGGCTAATTTCCAACCTAAGTTGAACGCATCTTGAAAACCTGTATTCATTCCCATCCCACCTATAGGACTAAATAAATGACATGAGTCGCCGGCTAAAAATAATCTGTTGTTCTGGAAACTATTTGTAATGCGGTTATAAAAGGGAGCGCTTGACCTCCAGTCTATTTGTTTAATAATAATATCCCCTGGCCCATAGGTATCCAATAATTCCTGGTACTCTTTTTGGGATCTGATATGAAGTTTTTCTTTGCTATAATTTCTATCTTCTTTTATAACAATTCTATGGCAACCATTTTCAAGTGGAATAATGATTATAAATCCATTTTTTTTAACAAAATAATGAACTTCATTTATAAAGCCATCCCATTGTATTTTTGCATCAATTAGTAAAAATTCTATTCCGTAATTATGACCTTCAAATGTTTGGCCAGCTAACTTTCGTACTGTGCTTGAGCCACCGTCACAACCAACAACATAAGCAAATTCACTTTTAGTGCCATTAGATAATTCAACAGATACTGATGACTTATTATTTATAGCATTTACAAGCTCTGTTTCTCTTAAAACAGAACCACCTAATTCTTCCAGATATTTGCATAACAAAAATTCAGTATCTGGTTGTGGTAAACTTAAAATGCACTTATAAATTGATGGCAAATGCCGATAATCAATATGCATCAGCCTTTTATTATTCCAGTAAACTGTAATATCTTTAACGATTTTTCCTTTTGCTAAAAATTCTTTATCTATTCCTATAGAACGCAGTATCTTTAATGACGCAGCGTTAAGTGTTAAAGCTTTTGATTGGGTTGAGCATTGTTTGTTTTTGTCAATCAACGTCACATTAATTCCAGCTTTCATTAAGTTACAAGCTAATAATAGTCCGACAGGCCCTGCTCCAGCGATAAGTACTTGTTGGTTAGCATTCATTAGTTAATTCCTTTTGATTACAATGTATTGGATCACTATCTGCTGGTGATTGAAATCTAATAATAAAGAGTGCCCAACTAATTAATAATAAAACACCTCCTCCAACTACTGTTGAAGTGATACCGAAACTATCTACTAGTCCTCCCAAACTCATTACAAAGACAGTTGACATTGCTTGTATGGAGCTAATTGTACCCATAATTTTTCCTTGTTCGTTTTCATCAACCAGATTAGAGATACTGCTGATCAGGCCTGGTAGTGCAAATGCCATTGAGCCTACAAATAAGGAAATTGTAACGTGAAGCATTATTATGTTTTGAGCAAAATAAATGCTAATAACAGACAGGCCTGAAATAATTAATGAGTATTTAACCATGACCTCAGGCTTCAACCATTTGCTGGCTGGACGAACTATTAAAAACTGGAAAAAGGCATATGTTGCACCCATTGATGCCAAAAACTTGCCTATTTGACCCGGTGTAAAGTTGAAAACTTTCAATAGATAAGCTGGAAGAAATGCTTCAAATAACCACCAGCCAGCGACAAATACAGTCCACATTATAAAAGGAACACGCATTCTTTTATTAGTAAACGCTTCTACAATTTGTTTAACACCAGATAATATATATACTTTATCGTTGCTTTTAACATTTAGAGTTTCCTGAAAACCAAAAAATGTATATATTGACAGTAGACCCAGAATTAAAGACATCAATATAAATGGTGTCATGAATCCAGAAAAGCCAACTATAGATATTTCAGTCAACCAGCCACCTAATGGTGGACCGATAACCCAAGCAAGACCCAAAGATACCTGTATTAAAGTTATATTTTTTGTTTTTGTTTCTTTCGTACTAATATCAGACATACTTGCTTGTACGATTGCTATATTTCCAGCAAAAACCCCGGCAGTTATTCTGCTCAAAAACAACAAAGTTGCCGAGCCAATATATATAGAGAACGCACTTGCGATAAAGGCTAACGTAGTTCCTAAAACTGTCGAAAAAAGTATATTTCTTCGTCCATAAATATCAGATAACTTACCAAGAATTGCTGCGCCAAAAAATTGTCCCAATGGGTATACTGATAAAAACAATCCAAGCAACCCTAGACGTTCATTATATGACCAGGAAGTGGACAAAAATGATGATGATTTGCTAAGCATTAAGTGTGGAAAGATTGTTACTACAATACCTAGTCCCATAAAATCAAATAAAGCTACAAAGACTAAAAACCATTTTGTTGCTAATTTGTTATTACCATTCATAATTAAACCTACCATTTTTTAAATTCAAATTTTATGCTACATAAAGAGCGTCGCTCGTATTTTTGGAACAACACTCTCTGTTTAGATAAATTGATTTTTCTGCCATGCTGTGCTCGATTGCAGAAAGAATTTTTTTATCTACAACGCTAAATGAAATTTCAATACAACACATCTCTATATTGTTTTGATAAACTTTTAGCTTAGCATCAGCTTTAAAATCACCATTTAAACCATTTTTTATATTTAGTATTTCTAAACATAATTTCACTTCAACAGGAAAAACATATTGTTTAAAATTTGATTCAATTCTATTTAAAACAAAACCTTTTAAACTGGAAATATGTGATGGAATTAGAAATTTTTCAGCTACGGCATTAATCATCTGTCTCGCTGATTCAATTAAAACCATGCCTTGTATGTGCTGACCTGTAATGTGATCACTCATCTCAGCAGCGGCGTCATCTAAGTGCAAATAGCTGATATATTTGTCGTTATCCAATAATGGACTTGTGATCATTATATTTTTATCAAAGTGTTTATGTGTTTCTAATTTGCTTCCTCTGGATAAATTCATTAAGAATGAATTTATTAAAAATATATTTTTGGCTTCAGGTCTATTTAAAAGTTGTATAACTTTATTTATACATCTATCACTAAGTCCCTGACCTACTCTTACCTCATAAACAATACTTTTTGTTTCTGCAGAGACTACGTCAATGTAAAACTGTTTAAATTCGTCAAAAGTATATACATTGTCAAAGCATGCAAAGTTCTTCAGTCTATTCCCCACAATATATATAGGTTTTAAATCCTTCATTTTTTTTCCTTAGCTATAAGAAGAGATAGAAATAGTTAATTGTCTCAGTAGTATCTGGCAATTGACACTTAACTACCGGATCGCATAATAACGATATTATAATATCGTTTCAATAGTTTTTTAAAATAAAACGACCTTTATTTATCAATCCTTAGTAGACAATTTATGCAATAAACTATAAAATGCTAAAAATACAACGAAGGCTTACAAATTTTCATGTCCGAAAAGTTAAAGACGAATTTAGATTTACTAATGAAAGAAGCCCGTCTAAATGCTGAGGAGCTTTCAAGGAGAATCGGGCTGCCTGCAAGTACCATAAAAAAAATTCGCAATAATAATGACCCGAACCCAACGCTTTCTACACTTACACCTTTGGCTAAATATTTTTCCCTATCAATCAGCCAACTTGTGGGTGATGAACCCTTTCCAGAGTCTCGAATATCTGGGTCATATAAAATCAACCCAAATACTTTGCACCATATTTCTGTAATATCTTGGGAAGAAGCAATTACTTGGCCTCTCAATGACAGCAAAGTTCGTCCAACTATCACCACAGAGTTTGATTACAGCAAAGATGCTTATGCACTTATTGTTGATGAAGATGATTGGGAGAGTCTTTCAAAAGATACAGCTTTGCTTGTAGATCCGAAACTTGAAGTAGAACATCGTGATTTTATTATTATCCACAAAGATGGGCAAAAAATACCTACGCTCAAACAGGTGCTTTTTGATGAGGGCCAAATGTATTTAAAACCTGTGACACAAAAATATAATATCGCAATATTTACTTCTGAACATAAAATCCTAGGGGTAGTTGTCGAATATAAAAAACTGTTAAGAAAACGACCTCTTGAGCTAATTGATGGAAATACTTATGAGTAATAAACCCATTTCTTCCAATAAAGTTAATCTTCGTGAAAATTTTTTGATGTCAATAATTAATAAATTAATGCATGAATACAAAGCATTGCTGAATCATTTTCATATGAAACCTTTTAAAATTGTTGATATTTTAACCTTATCTCCAATTCCTGGTGAAACAGTCTTTAACATACAAATTTCTCATAAAAATGTTTTATTACAGTTATCAGCAGCTGACATACTCCAAAAAAATTATGATCTTAATGATTTCAGTAAGTTCCATGCAGAGATGATACGAAGAGCTGGCGAAGGAAAGTTGTTTGAATTTTTAAAATTATCTGAGGTTGAACCTTTATATAAAATTTCAGGAAAGCGTTACGATAAAAAGCTACAACAATATCTTTTTACGATAGAAGATCTAAAGATAGGCACTCAATTTATGAAAACCGCCGAAGAACTTGCTAATGATGAAAAATTACTTTCAAAGATCGATATCAAAGATATTTATGATATTAAGTTTACACAAGGTGCTGAATCGATTCTAAAGGAAAGGGCATTATTGTTATTAGCTAAACGAGAAAATAAAAGAAATAATATATGAGATTGAAATTTGCATGTAAATGTAATCCATTTCAATCTACAAACCAGTGCCTGAATTTAAAAAAATTAGAGAAGATATGAAAAAAATAAACCTTCCTGATGTCAAAGATAATTTTATGTGGGATATATGGATGTCGATATATCATCTATCTGCTCTAGCTGTTGCTGATGAGTTAGCCTTATTTGTAAACTTAAGCAATAAGAGCCGAAGTCTAACAGAATTAGCCCAGACACTACAGCTAAACAGTCGGTCGATAGAAATTATAGTTAAGCCATTAGTGTGTTTTGGCTTGCTTTATCAAAGTAATAATACATTTCACCTAACCCCAACCTCAAAAACTTATCTCCTTCCAGAAAGCCCATTTTACTGGGGGGCGATATTAGAAGCTCAACGCAATCGTGAAGAATATAAAAAAATTATTGGAGCAATACGCGCAGGATCAAACCAATTGCTGTTTGATGGAAAAGCAATCACGGATATGTGGAAAGAAGGTTCAATCACACCTGAAGCAGCGAGTAACTTTACAAAGAAAATGCACGCTACAATTTTTGCACCATCTATAGGAGCAATAAAATGTGGTTTGTTTAAATCCATAAAAAGACTCTTGGATGTTGGTGGTGGTTCAGGATGTTTTAGCATCGCATTTATTCAAGAGTATCCTGAATGTGCAGCCACAGTTTTTGAACTTCCTGCTGTTTGTAGTGAAACTAAAAAATATATAGCAGAAGTTGATTTATTAGATAAAATAGTCATTCATCCCGGAAATTTTTTCAATTTAGAACACTGGCCTATTGGCTTTGACGGGGTGCTATTAAGTCAAATCCTTCACGATTGGCCTATAGAGCACTGTAAGGAAATTCTCAAGAATGCTTATAATTCAATGCCAGTAGGGGCAAAAATTTATATACACGAAATGTTATTAAATGATGATAAAATATCGCCATTAACTACCGCATGCTTTGACTTATTAATGTTTGTAAATCACAAATCACAGCAATTCACAAAAAATGAATTATTTGATTTATTAAAAACCATTGGTTTCAAAGATCCGCAGATGGAAAAAACATTTGGATACTATTCTATCATTACAGCAATAAAATAAGAGATGAATTATAATATGATAAAATTTCGATATCCCAATATAACGGCTGGATATTTAGGCATCAAACATAGTCAACTAACTCTAAATTCAACTTTTTATGCTGAACTATTTGGGGGGAACTCTGATATTGACAGACAAATTATTCTTCCTCAAAGAGTACCGAAAAAAGAATTGTTTGATGAGCTATTGTTGCTCGAAGAAAATACTGCTGCTGAACTTTTAATCACCCATCGAAATATGCTGGTGGAAAGTATGCATAATGCTTTTAATTTACTTAATGAGAATAAATCCAAGCAAAGATTTTTTTTGAACTGGCTCAATATCTTATTAAGATATGGTTTATTCAGTGAGATATATGCATTAGATACAAATCACATACAGTCACTTATGAATCCAAGCGATTTTATTGAGTTTGAATTAATAAGGTTAAATGCTTACTTTAGAATCGCTGAGTCTGATGAAACTTTAAATGGATATTTAAATAATCTCGCAAATGCAGTTTTATCTGGCACGAATTTAAGCAAAAGAGTTCAGGTATTAGTACTAAATTATGTGATCGTTGCAGCATATCGATTTCGCTTTAAATTGTCTTATGAGGAATGTCTAAAAATATGTTGTGAAAAACTGATTGATTTATTAAAGAATGATCTGGAAAATGATTTTGGGACGTTAATTCGTAAATCAGTAGCTTATCGCGGTTTAGCAATGGTAGAAGAATTCGATACTAATTTAAGGAGCCAATTTTTAGATCAGGCGGAATTTGTTGCCAGAAATATAAATGTAAGTAATAGTTGCGATGAATTGATAGCAAAAGAAAACTTATATACTTGCTTGCAATCGCAGTTTAAATGGAATAGGCAATTTAACCATTTCGAAGCGGCAAAATCCAATTTAACAGAAATAATAAAGTTAGATCCTTATGACTCCACTGGTTATGGAGAACTAGGCTTTTTCTTTTTAGAGCAAAATTGTATCAACGAAGCCTCCGTTAATTTTGCACGAGCAGCTGAATTAGGGCCACCAGCAGTTGGCATGCACACCTACTACTATGCGAAGTCTTTGCAATTATTAGGAAATAATGAGGCGGCTGTTAGTTCATTATATGAAGTTACAAAAATTGATAAGGATGCAGTTAGCCCTTGGCTAGATTTAATAGAGTATTATTTAGAAATTAAAGCTATCGATAAAGCAAAAGAGATTATTACAAGTATTTTGAAAAATCCAACGTATCGAAGTCAACTCGAAGCCGATGAGATAAGTCAATTTGAAGCACAACTTGATAAGTTATAATTGTCAAATATTGGAAGTCACTTCGGACTGTAATTGATTATCCTTGTTTTTTGCCAGTAATATATATCCGAGATACAGAGCTAATTGAATTATTAAAATCGATAGAATTGCCACATCAAGCCTGAAATTGATCAACACATAAGAAAGCACTATGGGTGAAATAGTGCAAATTAAATCTTTCATCACGGATGAAAATGCGGCATGGGCTTCTATCAGCCTGGTATCACTGCCTGCTGTTATTACATAATCATCCCTAAATATATAAAATGAAAGCATTATTGTCATGCTGATTAGCAAGACAACGGTAACAATCATAAAAGGTTGTCTGAAATATAAAATTAAAAAGAGAAATACGCTATTTAACATTAATGTGGCTTTAATTATTTCACTTTTTCTAGACCATCTTGCTACGATATAAATGATACTACCGAGAATCATTGTTATCGCTTCCAGAGACCATAGCGATTGTCGCAATAAAGGTGGGAATTCCTTTGTTAATGAGATTTGATCAGAAGATGCCAGCAATGGAATTAATGCAATCAACGATAATGATGCTATTGTTTGGCAAATAAAAATCCAAGTATCTTTAGATTTTAATATAAGATGGTTTATTTTTATAAGAGAATCGCAAATTTTTTCATTTGAAAATCGCTTTAGGTCTAGGCCAAAAAAGAGACTCAACCCTATCAAATAGATTGTTAAATTGATTAAAATGAGTCTATTCATCCCCATTTTAAGTAAAAGGACAGGTGCTAATAAACATGCCAGAAGTCGAGAAAAACCAAAGATTAGTTCTCTACTTCCAGAATATTTTCGAAATATATCTCCACTTTCAGATGATATTCTCAAAGTGATAGTTAAGAGAATGACGGTTAATGTTGTAGGTAAACCAATTAATATCACGCCCAGTAAAAGAATTATAAAATTATGATAGTAAAATCCAAGATAAATACTAAATATTGCAATACCTCCCAATATAAACGATAAAATAAATGAATTATGTATATTTATTTTTTGTATTAAATAATTGGCTTTGTATCCCAAGATGCAAGATGAGAGTGTTCTCAAACTAAGTGCAATTCCTAAATAACTGATACTATGAAAAATGGTCCCTATGTTTAAAAATGTTGCAAGACCGATTATTGATAATCCAAGAGATGTAATCAGATAAAAACCAAGTATTTTTTTTTGAAATGACATCGACCTTGTACCACGTATGTAAACTATGCAATGGTCTGCAAAATGGTTAAGTATTAATTGGAAATGTAAGTTGAACCTGCTGGGTTAAATTTAGATCTATATCTTTTGGGATTATTATTATGCATAGCTTTACTCCATATTTTGTAAGATAAAAAAACCGAGCCAACTGGGCGTGTAATTTGTCACAATCATTCTATGCTTGTCAAATATTATTTATATAAACAAGTGTTTTTATGAGGTGGTACCTCAAAATCAATAACACATAAAATATATCTAAAAATGATTGGCGATCAATATATAGTCAATATCATCGAATATTGCTTGTGCGGTGGATTTTCGGGTATGGCAAAACAGGTTTTTGATATATTATTCGACAGATGGAAGCCTGCTGCCCGTTTTTAACTCCAGCTTAAAAGGATTGAAATTAGTTTTGTAATCATAAATATCAATGTTTTCTAATTTTTTTAGGTAATAAACAAAAATAGATGAAGGAATGGCAAATAATGCTGTCAAAATTAATTTAATAGTAAACGAAATGAAAATTAATTGGGCTATTTGATGGAGTGGTAACACACCAAATAAATCATAGGTAAGCGTGATTATTGTAAACGCTAATTGACCTATTGCACTTGAACCAATAGTTCTTAACCAAAAATACTTCCCATGAACCAATATTTTCCACTTTGTAATTAAGTAAGTATTAGCAAATGCTCCTATGATTACACCCGCAAGACTACCAATAAATACACGCACCAGTTTCCCTAAAACCTGATCATAAGCTGGTTGATACGGCCACGTTTCAGGTGAGGGAAATTGAATAAGCGTTACGCAAATCATTGTGAATAAAAAACCGCAGGCTATTCCGGACCATATTAATCTTCTAGCTATTTGATAACCATATACTTCGGCTATAATATCTGTCATCACAAACCAGAACGGTGTGACTAAAGAGCCTACTGTCAAAGTGAGTGAGCCCACATGCGCTAATTTATATATTAAAACATCTGCGGCGAGTATTAGGGTTATATAGATCATTGATAAAAATGTTAATGCTTTATATTGAGGCTTATGTAATGTATCTGATTTTTGCATTTTTATTCTCAATGAGTCTTTGTTGACTCTAAATCCTTAAGACGCTGGCTGTGGCAATTTAGTAGTTTTAGGGGGGGGCTGTTGTTAAAATTATTTTTTCCAGGCACTGGAAAATCCCCAATTATTTCTTGTGATACTAAAGCCATATTCAATAAAACATCATCTTGCCGCCTTTTACTATCAAGTGGAAAATCTGTAGGTAGTCCTTCTTTAAGAAAGGACTGATGATAAAACAGTTGTTTTCTAACAAGTTAAATCATGGGCAGTAATATAACCAAAATCACGAACGTTGGCAAATGTTTCACCAACTGGTGTTGGAGACGCGATTACTCAGTAGCGGCCAAAACAAGTTTGAACGTCAGCGTGTGTTAATCAAGACAGCTTAACCACTGATTGGCTATATATCTATACTTTTTCAGTAAAAAAAAACAACAAAAGCCCGCTCAACTCCTTGTTAGCTATTTTTTGATACCGCCGAACATTCGCAAAATAAGCGGAATTTGTTTCAAAACAATCTATCTGATACAACCATTTTATTATACTGATCAGTTTATCATAAACACTGAAAAATTCAGTAAGACTCATTGCAAGAGGGTTGGTAACCACAATTTTTTGTGGAAATTGACCAAGCACAGTATATTTTATACTTTCGTCATTGCTTCTTTTTGCCAGCAATTTTGAGAACTTCTCATATTCCGCTGTGAAATGGGCTGTAAGATCCGCCACGCACCGCTCCATTAATTGATATTTTGCCAAGGCGCCAACGTTCTGATTCCGGCAATGGCCAATAACCTTGTCGATTTTATGTAAAATCGCCTCAATAAATAGCCTGTCTCCTTTAATCCTCCGCTCAAACAGTTTTGCTACTTCGCGGGTTCTAAGGTTCAGTTCAACGCAAATTTTCATGATGTTTTCACTCCAAAGGGCTAAGTAGATTGATGTTTCGAATTACGCTTTTGATGTCCTTCGGTGCCAATCCATCATTTAGTGGCAGGGGGATTCTGACTTTGTAGAGCTCGCCGCCGTTGACCAAAACAAAGGCCTGGCCTTTGGGTAGAGAGATGATGTCGTTGACGTCGATCATCGGAACGGCGGTGGTTTGTACCCGGTCTTCGTTGGTGGTGTTGAAGTAAATGCCGTCTTCTCCGTGTGGGGTGTCGTTTACCATTGAAACCTGGGTGTTGCTGATTACGCCAACTTGCGGCAATACTTTTACCAGTAAATTGGCGGTTTCTTCGTTTTTGACCCGGAGCATAATCAGCGTATTGAGATTGCCCTCTGTCACTTCGGCCTTGGCGCGGGAGCCTAAAGCAACCTCCATGTCCTGTTTTGTCTGGGCATAGGCGGTTACTTGAAAGCCGGCGCCGCCGGCTTTGTTGAGAATTTTGACGAAGGAGTCTTGAATGATTTCGGACAGCTCATCGCAGTGCAAATTCAGACGGTAGTTAGCGTTGCTTTCCTTGTATATTTTTCCGGCGGTAGATACCAGATCTGATAGAAAGGCTTTACCCACGGCTTGCGCGATGTTTGGGTTGGTGAGGCTGTCCAGTCCGATGTAAATGACTTTTTTGGTTTTGATAGATTCCATTAGCTCGATTTCGCAAGCGCTTTGATGAAAAGAGAAAATGCTGGCGGCGTTGCTTTTGTTGATTTCGGATAGTACCGGACCTACGCTAGCCGTGATTTTGTCGTAGTAGCTTTTATCCATGATCGCAGCGTCGAAAAGATCGATCAGTATTTGATCATGCAAACTCTCAACGTTACCGGAAGTAATTGTCTTGCTGATATGGTCTTTCAGATATTTGACCACAGCCTTACTTCTGTCCATCGGCGGAGGAGAATTGCCAAATTTGTCCACTTTGCAATCGTTGTCAGCGAGGATTCGATTAATGTATTTTTGATAGTCAGGATGATGTGCCGGCATGATGGTATCTGCATAAGCCATCAGCAATTGATCCAAACGGCTTATAAAAAACGCGATCGATTTATAGGTAATGGGCTGCATCATTTCTTCGAGACAAATGGCGACAATATTGATGTACTTCCATGCGAAGGCAGCGAATTGCTTTCCTTCGCCTTCTGCAGCTATGGCATCGGTGATTCGTGTTGCAACCTCGCTGACCTGGTCGAAATTTTTTAATGGATTGTAATGTGCGGACAGCTCTGGAAATCCCAAGTGTACGACACGAAAATCTGAAAGTCGGCCTGCAGCATTACAAGCGGAGTACATGTCGCGAACCAGCTCCAGATCGCCTTTGGGATCTACCACAATGACAGCGTCGCCATTGCGAATATCCTGATTGATGAGAATACTTGCAAGGCGTGTTTTACCCACCCGGGTAGTGCCTACGACAAAGGTATGGCCAACACGAATACCTTGAGGGATGTAGACCGGAACATCTCGTTCACCCAGTCCGTGCAGATATGGGCTGCCGCCAACCGGTGGATCTGGTCTAAATGGGTTTAGTCGAAAAGGACTACACAAAAGCCTGGTCAGAGGGGCGCTTTCATTATTTTGGCAGTAGTCATGAACGGTACGATACAAGCGTCCTCGTTGCATGAACGTTTCGTTTTTAACTTCCTTGATTTGGTGTAAACGCTGGGTATGGTGTGGAAACCAGCGGAATCCGCGACCAATAAACAACCAGTTTTTGGAAACAGGGATTTGAACTGTAGACAAGGCATACCATGGCATGGTGATCAAACGACGATGAAATCGTTTGACTCGCAGTGCCTGCAATCCTCGATAGGTACCGAGTATTCCCAGGCTTAATCCAGCGTAATAACCCATATTCTGAGTAAGTAAAAACAAATGCGCTTTATTGATTGCCAGAGCTGCCAGTACCAAACAAGTCACACTGGTATACAGTTCAGTGGCTTCTCGCAGGAGATTTTCTACCGGGTAATGTTTCATATTCATCTCCACAACGTCAGTATTTCAAAGAGAATTAACGACGTTACGAGATACCAGCGAGCTGAAAGGGCTATTTTTATTTGACGATCGTCAAGCTGCTGGTTTGCCATCTGCTTAACTATCCGGGGCCATAGCAAAAATAAAATCAGATAAAACAGTCCATGGATAAAGAGAAAACCAGATTGATGTGTTTCAAAAAACTGCTGAATTCTATGAAGCTGACTGGAATGTGACAGCAGGGGCGGTATCAGCGTCAGGAGTAGCAATACTGGCACGATAATCTGAATCATGATTATAATAGCTGTGCGCACAAAATTATTTTGCATGGGAAACTCTCCAATGAAAATGAATAAAGGGAATTGGTTTACTGTCATGCTCAACATCGTTCGCGTCGCGCTGAAGATGGGTTTTGTGTTTTTGGATGTTTTGCTGTCCTTTGCTTCCGAAAAACGCAGACCGCGATACACCGCAATTCATGCCCATGAATTGCATCAGGATGGTGCAATCAGCGATCAGGAATACATGCGCTCCGTCCATGGGCGTGATTGATTCAGTCAGGTTCATACCATTCTCCCCAGTTTTACCGCCGTTTTCGCAACGGTAGCGCCTGAGTCTGCAACTGATCGGCTCTGTTCTGATTGTTGTGCAACAAAGCCTGCCAGTGCCATTCCTGCTTCACCGCCAAAATGGCTGGAAAGCCTTAGCAACAGAGCAGGGGCAATAAAATAGAAAAGAACAGCACAATTACGCATGGCGGAAACGGCATCGTTCTCCCCCAAAGGATCCAAAACACTGCGTTCGACAAATCCCACCAAATGCCAAAGATAGGGCAAAAATAGTGTCATGATGTACATACCGCAAAGACTGCCCAGGGCTTTGGGGTTATAACCGCTCAAGCCTAAAATGACCGGGGTAATCACGATGAGGAAAAAATAAAGAAATGCCTGCATGACAGGTAAAGTTTGCATGATTGCTTCACGTTTCAGTGGCGTCGACGTTATCGATTTTGCCCATTGACCAGCATTTATAAGGCCGTGAGACAAAGAGCCGCTCAGATTGCCATTTGCGTTACTCATAAGGTTATTGACACTGTTGGCTTGCATATCCCGACTGTCGTTGAGCAGCATTTTGGCGATGTAGTCTTCTGAGCTGATTTCCGAACCCCAGGCTTTAGGATGTTTGCTTTTAAATTCACGAACACGCTCAAGCACCGCAAAGTAATTGAGATGGCTGTCAAACAGCTTGCCCTTGTTGGCAACGTCTACCAGATCATTACGCAATTTTCCCCACCATTGGTTGCAATCTGGATAGCCTTGCTCGGGTAAATGTTTGACATCGATGTCGCCACGCTCTGCTGCCTTTTCGAGGTTTTGATTAGGTGCTTCATGGAAGGTAAATCCTGGCACCGGTTGGCGGGCGTGAATTTTGCCGTAGTACAGGGTTTGAAAGACCTTGGATCCCATCCATTTGAGATCTTCCTCTCCACCAAAGCGCTTCAACATCGCATCCACTTTAGCCTTATCGTGCGAATCGGTGCTGAAACTGTTTCTCGCCTCCAGAAAACATTGACGATGAAAATTCAAGGCCTGTTCGCGCACTTCGGTCGGCAAATAGGTTGAAACCAAATCGCCCTGGATGGCTTGCAAGCTATCGGTGCAGCCTGTGACTTTCATCAAGCCATAGGTCAGACCCGACATATAATTTTGCAAGATGGCGAAGCCAATAGGCATTTTCACATTGTTGGTCAGCACATCCGCGAAGGCTTCGTCATAGGTCGTACCGGTATCCTTCAGGGTTGACGTTTTGGCATCCGATCCTTTTTTAATCCCGCACATGGGTTTAAAGCTCAGTGCTTTTTCCTCCAAAGGCACGCAGGGATAGACAAAGATGCCACAAATGAGGAATGTTATTGCAAGCTCATAGAGGAAGTTATTCAGCGCATGCTCGGCCGCATGATGAGTTGAGCCAGCTGGTGCCAGTACGTTTTTCAGGAACCGATAACCCACCATGAGAAAGCCGAGATACAACAGCCCTGTTTGCCACAGAGCATTAAATAAAACCTCGTATTGCTGCCAGCCTAAATAGGTGGTGTACAAGGATAAAGGGCTAAAAACAACCATATCAGCCTCCTTTGGCATCAGATTTGAAGTAAACAGCACCGTTTTTCACGTTTGATTGTTCGTGATCATCACCCGGCAGACCTTTGGCTATTTCGTTGGCACGCATGTCCATTAATAGTCCTAAGGTTTCAGTCATCATTTTCTTGCGTACGTCGTTTTCAAAGGCGAGCGAATGAATGTCATCATCGAGTTTTTTCAGGGCGAAGCGCACCATGTCGAGTGCCGGTTTCAGGTTTTGTACTTCCTGAACCTGAAGGCCTGCTTGCAGGATACGGCGCATCATCATGGCTTTGTCGAGCATGTTTTGAACGGCGATTTCCTCGGCCAGTTTGGACACGGTGAGGATTTGCTCCTCGCGCGGCATGCGTTGAATGGTGATGATGATTTCATCGGTTATTTTCAGGTTTGAGGCGCTGACCAGATTGAGTTTTTCCTCTGTCAACGGCCATTTTTTATCGACCAGTTGCCACAGGGCTTTGGATACATTGGAGGTGCAGGTGTTGCTGCTGTCGCAACTTTGTAGCAGTGCTGACAAACCAATGCCTGCCTTGGCTTCGTGTTTACCGGGGTCGGCTTTGCTGTCGCTGGCACTGACGTGGATATCGCCCAGCACCTTCACTGCCCAATTGGCAGCCTCGGTTGGGGTTTTCCAGTTTTGTGTCATGGGCGTGTTACCGTCAGCTTTTTTGTCGTTGTTGAGTGGGGTTCGATTCAAGAGAATGTTATAACCGGCAATGACCACATCATTGATGACTTTAATCGGTCTTTGATATTTACCCCCGGCGTTTCCACTTTCGCGGCCTATCCATGGCAGGCCGTACTCATCCCGTTTTTGGGCGATGTTTTTGGCGGTTTGAGTGACGTCGACGTTTTCGGTTTTGGCACGTTTGGCCGCATCGAGCCAGCCCTGGCTGTCAGAAACAGATAAAATGCCTTCAACCGGTGACTGTCCTTCCTCCATCTTCTTCTTGGTGTCCTGACAATCGCGTACTTTCACGCTGAATTCGTTTTGAGCGCCAGCTGCCGTATTTTGCAGGACGTTGTACAGTGCCGGCATGGACTGTTGCAGTTTGTACATGGGAAAACCTGCGACCGAGCCTTTCAGATTATCGATGATGCCACCGGGTATGTTCATGGCGGATGATTTCATATCCTGAAAGCTGTTGGTAATCGATACGACCGGATTAAAACCGCTACAGGTAAAACCGAGACGACTGTCGACGTTGCCACCGATGGTGATGGTTTGGTCGTTGTTGACTGGTGGCACGTACAGATTCGACGTTCCTCCAAGCTTGTAATAGTAATCGGACTGATTGGGCAGCAGTGAGCTTGCCATCAGGACTTGGGGTACCAGGAAAGTAAACAAAGCAAAGGATGTTTTCATAATCAGTTCCTATCGTTTTTGAGGTTGGCCCACTTTGGGGAATGACAAGGCTGGAACGTACTTTCCTTTGTGCCGAACGCAGCCACGGTATTTTCGCCAGACGACAAAGACGTAATTACCGTTTCCGGCCTGGTCGTCTTCAATGCCCAAATCGTTGGCATTGGCCGGGTTGATGTTACGGTTTTTGGGATAAACTTCCTGCCAGATAATCCGTTCGCGTTTAGGGTCGAAAATTACGTTGGATACGACGCAGTTTTTTCCACAGGTGTTGCGAGTGCTTTGGGTCACGTGCAGGCTGTTTTTGTTGGTGACAATGTCGGCTGCGTGCATGGCGGCAACGACTGAGGCACGGAATCTTGAGGGCTGGGTAACGCGCATGAGTCTCGGGATTTCATGTCCCCAGACGGTGCCATTGCTGCCAATGTCATGGTCAAAAAGCAAGTTGGGATGCGTGGCCATGTAGGCGATTTCGGCCAGTTCAGTGCGGTCGGATACGGCGTCTGCTTCGCTCAAATAATAGGGGTAACCGAAACGGGTTTCGGGTCGATGGGTAACCGCTGGCAGGCGATACAAACCGGCAGGACTACCGATAACGTCAACGACCCGGGTGCGTTCATCGTCCATGTGCATGCTGTTGATTTGTCCTGAGTCCTCACCAAAACCCAAATCAGAACCTGTGGCGAGTTTATAGGTTTTTTGATAAACCGCACGAGCCGCCGCATTTTCATACAGGGAGCTGGCTTCAATCCATGGATTGGTATCTGGTCGGTTGGAAACGGTCACGATTAAATCGGGAATAAATTGCTCGACCGCTGGCACCGGAACCAACTCCGGCGGAAACTTGCCTACCGCCCAGGTGCAGCTGCCGATGATTTTGTAATGGCTGTTGCGGAAGGTCTTTTCAATGACACGGGTTGCAATGCCGAAGCTGCTGATGGGATTCGGTGGATTTAGACTTTCAGCAGCGTATGTTGTTGACGTCAAAAGGAGTAACGAAACCAGACTAATCTTCATAGAAGCAAGCCTCCATTTGATGTTTTTGCGTCTTGTTTTCCAGTCGGTGTGCAACAATCTCGGCGGCCTTCAGAACATCGTATTGCGCTTCCAACAGATGGCGTTCTGCTTTCTCTGATTTTTCATTCAGCAATAAGGCCAGAATGTAGCGTGTCGGGATAACGCGAAATAATCCCTGGTAACGTGCACCGAGCAGGACCGCTTCGGCGTATAGTCCCTTTTGTGAGTCAATGTCGCGAATGAGTGCAATTTGCTCCGGCGTTAACTGCTGGAACTTTTGAACATCGATTAACTCCTTTTCATCAATCCCGAGCAAAATCCAGGTTTCAATTAAAGAGAGAATTTTGGTGGCCATTTCCGAGTTCATATCGGTTACGTTTTGCGTACTCGGCACCAGCCACAAACCCAGCTTGCGCGCGACCTTTGCAATGAGCAATGCGCAAATGACGATGGTTGGGATTTGAAACTGAATGTGTGACTCGTCCAGAAATAAAAAGGTGGGTCGATTGTCATGCTGGCTTGCTTCGGCCATAGCCAAAATGCGTGGCAGGAGTGACACCATCACCAATGCCAGCTTGCCCTTGTCATCTTTGATGGCGGAGATATCCACGTGAAAAATATCAAAATCACCCAGCGGCTCTGTTGGCACGTTAAAAAAACGTGCCTTGTTGCTGTTGATGACATAGCTTTTCAAGCGGTCGTGCATATCGAGGATGCGGTCTTTTTTACGTGGGACGACTTCCTTTTCCATGCGCCGTGCGAAGGCGGCAACCACGTGTTCAGTCAGCATTTGCGGGATATTGGCTTGAAAGGACGTCAAAATAGCATCACTTAAAATTTCAATCAGCAAGGTTTCATCAGCGAGCGTAAAGGCTTTTTCTTCTTGTTCATTGGCCTCGGTAATCATGGTGCGCAGTGCGAGCGCCAGCTCCGACATATAGCTTCGGCATTCCTCATTATCGGTATCTTTGTGATTGCTTGCCTCATTCAACCCTTCCTTCATTTGCATAATTTTGGCGGCCAGCAGCTCGGCTTTTTCACCACTTAACTGATCGCTGATTTCAGGAATGGCTTTGTAAGCCTCACAAAAAGGATTCAAGGGAACAGCTTTGTCTTTCTGATTGCTCAGCAACAGCTGTTTGGTTACCTTGCCCATTTCCCGGCAATGAACCAGGATGCGGTCAAAAGAGTTGCCCATTTCAAACAGTACGATGCGCGCGTTTTTGGTGGCCATGAGCGAATTGATAATCCATCCCATGGCAACTGACTTGCCACCGCCTGAGTTGGCGAACAAAGCCATGTGTGAGTTTTGGCTGATAAAATCGGTATGCAGCGGGTCGAACAGTACGGGTTCACCGAGACGATTAAAGAAGGTCAGGCAAGGCAGGTGTCTCGCACCTTGATTGCGTCCGTAAACCGGCAGGAGAGCTGCGAGTTCAGAGGCGTACATCAAGCGGTCGAAGCGCAAATACTGGCGGGCGAAGGATGGCACGAAATTGAAAGGTAGAGCATTTAAGTAGCTGTTGAGCGGATGCAAATCATAGCTTGACGGAATCAAGGGCATTTTGGCGTCGATAAACAATTCCCGCAGATCTTTTTCAATCTGCATGGCTTCGTTATCCGTTTTGGCGCGGTAATAAATGGCCTGGTTCACCCAGAACAATCGATTACCTATGGACAATTCATCACGAGCGCTGCGGATATCGTTTCGCACTTGCTGTGGTTTCAGGCTCGTGCCAACGATGCCTTTTTCCAGACGCATCAAATGTACATCCAAGGCCTCATCGTTACTGAAGGTCACTTGAATGGTATAAGTTGCCCCCTCCGGTAATTTGTCGAGCAAGGCATAGCGATGTTTGGGATTGGCTTGTTGTTTTTCACGAGAAAGCAAACCAGTTTCCGGCGCTTCTCTCAAGCCATCTACGTATAAAATACGATGCTGTTGGCCATCAAACACGAAACCCTTGTCGTTGCTTTCAGGAGGCGAAAAGAAGATAGCCTGCGCCAGATTGTATCCAGCCGGCTGTGCCTGCTCGGGATAGGGAAAGCGTCGCAAGAGTTCATCGACGTTGCCCGGATTAAACCAACGTACCCACCAGGCGTAATAATCCTTACCGCTCAATTGTTTGAGCTGCAAGCCAGGCGATTTCAGCTTGCTTTCAATCTGTGCCATCACATCGCGATGCTCGATGAGCGCTTGCTCGCGTGTGGTTTTTATTTGTTTGTACTGACGATAAAACAAAACCCGGACACGTCTTCTTCGACCGCGATAAGGCATGTCTGTTTTGGGATCGAGAAACAAGCCTTCTGGCCTTTCCATTTTGCTGAACAAATCATCGAGACGCGCCAGATAATCTTTGGTGAAAGGCGTTTCGGCAATATCCGGCTCAATGTGTTTGCTGATATGTTTCAGCACGGGTTTCAAACTGTATTCGTCATTGACATACATTTGCATGACCCAGGGGTCGTCTTTATGTAAGGGAAGAACCGCGGCAAAAGTATCGCGAATTTTATTGAACACGGATTCCAGATGCTCTGGGGATGCTGCTTCCGCCGGAATACTGGCAAGCTCAAAGCCCGAGCCAATACTCACACCATCATTCAATAAAAAGAGATTCTGCTCATCCGAAAAATCCGCTATTGCCAACCGATCCGGCAATGATGGATTGCTGTTTTGGTACCCCGCCTTGATGGTCTTTTCAGTCAGGGCATCGCCTGTTAGCCAGTCAAATAAACGCATAACACTGCCCCCTCAATATCGCTCAGACGCGAGCGCGAACTGATTTTGTTTGTAGAGAAAAAATCCGGTGCTGTAGCCGGGTTTAATCAGTTGTTCATCGCCAATCATGGTTACGTGTGGGTACACGTAAATGGGGATTTGCGGGTTATCCAGTGGCTTGAACAGCGTATTGATTTCATTGTTCGCGTCACGTGTGTAGCCTGCGTAATTAACCGCCTTGTTCGTGCGCTTCACTGACCAGCTCGGTACGGATTCATTGACACTTTGCTGATACAGTTGACTGACAGTCAATCCACCTTCTGGAATACCTTTAGACGAAACGCTGGATGAAGCACAAGCGCTCAAAGTCAGGGCGCTACCGAAGGCTAAAATCATGCGTAGTTTGTTGTAAGTGGCCATAATCGAGTAATCTCCCGTTGGTTTCTTTATCGAGGTTGATGGTTTGGGTCAGGTGCAGTGAAAAACGATTGGGGCGATAGCCCACGCTTGCTGGAACGAAGACCATGTCAAAGCTGCCCTGAATGCGTTTTTCCAGCCAGTCGGCGGCTTTGACCGAGCCTTGAGACAATGCGCCTCCGAGGGCGTAATTACCCATCGAGCCGGTGGGCGTGCTGCTCGCACCGTTGGCGTTGGCTGAATAGGTCATTTGCCATTGTGAAAGCGCGGTGCCAAAACCTTTCACGCCATCGGCGGCGACCATGGCTGTGAGCACTCGGGGTGCGTTGGTGAAGTATTGGCCTTTGATGCAGGGGTTGCCGAATGCCGTGGTGAGATAGCCGAGACTTTCGTTGTTCACCATCTCAGCCGTTCCCGTCATCTGTTCTTTGCCAACGGTGACAAAATGACCGTCGTCAAATACAAACAAGGCCGAGGTCACATAGGCGCGAACGCAGCTGATGTTGTCGAGAAAAGAGCCGACACCAATGGCATAGCCGTTGATTTTCATGCCGGAAATATCAGGGGGTAAAGCGATGCCGTTTGCGGCCATCAAATCTCCTTTGTTGATGATGGCGGAAAACGGGAAAAGTGGTTGCATCAGTTTGCCTTCAACAGGAACTTCCCCAATCAGAGCCGATAGCAAAGTGGTGCGACCTAAATCAGAGCCTGCTGGAATCGTGTAGTATGGAATGGCTGCTTTCTCTTTTTCGACTTTGGCTCTGACTGTTTTGGTGAGCGCTTTTTGTTTGGCTTTGAGCCTTTCCCAATAGGCTTGTTCCGCTGAATTGTTTGCATGCTTCATCAATAGCTGGTCAATGTCCTTGATGCCATCGTTTTTTGGCGCGGGCTTGCCTTCCACGTTGTAACTTGCATTGTCAGGTTGGGACGTTTTTATTTCAGCCATTTGTGCTTTGAGTGTATCCAGCTCTTTAATGAGGTCGGAGTTATCGGTTTCTGTCTGCGTATTACTGGCCTGATTTTTAAGTTCTTTGTTTTGCGCCTCAAGACTTGCCATTTTCTTTTCCGTTTCCTGCAAGCGTGCTGCCACATCGCGGATGTTGTCGTTGAACTGGCTTGCGATGGCGGCGTTCAGGTTATTGGGGTCTTGACGGGTTTCGGCTGTGTCCGGATGGTGTCCGCTGTTAAGCAGAATCAGGGCAGCTACACCGA
Source organism: Legionella navarrensis (assembly GCF_052527415.1). Lineage (NCBI taxonomy): Bacteria > Pseudomonadati > Pseudomonadota > Gammaproteobacteria > Legionellales > Legionellaceae > Legionella > Legionella navarrensis. The sequence continues at coordinate 68,637 of NZ_JBNVZR010000012.1, forward strand.
CAACAGATGCGGTTAATACTTTGAGTCCGGCGTTCTTTTTCATCGTACATACTCCCGGGCGTTCGCCAATGCTTCGTGAAATGGCCTGTCTGATACGAGGAAAACGGTTGTCGTGTCTTCCTTGCCACGTGGTGCGAGTGTGTTAGTGGGATAGAAGGTTGCGGTTTGCCAGTTGCCACTGATGCGGCGTGGGTCAACGATAACTTCCTTGTTTAGCAGGTTCTTCAACTCCACTGCGCTGACGTAAAAGGCGCCTCCGTGCCAGGATATGAGCGGACGTGCTTCCATGCTGGCGCCATAAACAAGGCTGACGAGTCGTCTTGTTTGCATGGGTGTGCGACTGACACCTTCGGGAATCACCAGTAAACGCTGTGGGGCATACAGGGATTGAATCGCAAAGCGCGTCAGGGTGATGGCGTTGATATCAAAGCTGTTTGCGTTTGCAGGAGTTCTGGCTTCTTCTTTGCCCTCCAGTAAAACCTCTATCGGTTTATTGGCCGTCACTTTGTCGCTGGCCGAGAGATTCAGAATAATCACCTCACCTTGAGGCATCAGCTGAACCAGCAGACGCTTGTTTTCAAAAGCCTCTTTGCCCTTCAGATACAGCGCATCCTGCACCTTCAAAACCGCAATTTTGTCACCAGCTTCGTTATCAACAATGCTGATGGCTTGCGGAAAATGAATCAGTCGTTCTTCATTCAAAGACAAGCTTAAACGAATTGGCGTTTTGTCCCACAAAACATGCTCGGCATCGAGGGCGAACAGTTCACTACTGCCGACCAGGGCCAGCAGCGCAAACCAATACTTAAACGTTTTCATGATGTTTTTCCTCCACAGGGTTGGCCAGTAAATCACTGACCAGGGTTTCGGGTTGGGTATAGCCATCGAGTACCAGCTGAAAGGGATTTTGCATGCGAGAGACGTTCACCTTGGCCACGCGCACGTGGTAATCCACCACTTTGTCGGCAATGACCATAGGGCTGTCGTCATTCAGTCGCTGGGTGATACGCAGCACCAGATGCACTTCCCAGAGGTTGGGGCCGATCACTTTCACATCGTCCTCTTCCATAAAGCGATACAGGCTAGCTATCTGAATGCGATTAAACAGTTGCGCGTCTTTGTAGGCGTTGAGTGTTTTCTCCATCAATTGACGATGACGAGGGGTAAGGAAGTAATGCAGACTCGCAAGATTGCCCGCGAATTCGCTCTTGCCGGATTTTGACCAGGTGTTGATGCTCGGGATTAAAGTCGCGGCAAAGCCTTGCACGTATTCGTTGGACACCTTTTCTGCCTGAATCAGGCCGCCGTTGCTTGCCATGCTGGGCGTCAGCCAGAATTCATAACGTTTGGGTGTGGTGGCGAGCGTTACGATAAGGCCTGCCACAATCAAAACAAGCAAGCCTGCAAACACCAGCAAGAGACGATTAAGTTGATTAAGACTGTCTATTTTTTTCCAGTAATTAAACATGAGAGCTACCTGCCAGTTTGGATTTTTGCCATGTGCCTTTGTGGGCGAGATACGGGTTTTGTCTGATACCGAGTTTTGCAAGCATCAAGATGCCCTTCTTCATCAGATAGCCGTGCGGTTTGCCAGCTTTAAGCCTCGCCACTCGTTTGGGACACACCGTTATCGACAACACAAAGCCCATCAGAAAACCAACACAACCCATCGCCAGTGGGTAATCCAGCAACAACCCTGCAAGGGTAAACAGCAGGCTTGTCACAGGGGTTGCCACTATCACTATCCAGAACAACTCACGCAGGCTTAAACCCTTGTAAGCTTCATAATCATGAGACAGATGCCGCGATGAAGGTCGATTCATGCCTGCCTCCTATATCTTGAACTTGGTGGTCATGGTGTAACCCACGTAACCGGCGACAATACTGATGGCAAGATAGGTAATGCCCATCACCGCAAACGTACCAAAGGCAATCATCGAGCCTTCGTTTTTCTTCGACTCTTCAATGCCATGCTGAACGGTAGACACGAACTTGATAAAGCTCATGACCGCGGTAATAAAGAGCAGGATAACCAACCCCTGCTTGACGTAATTGCTTGCAACGGTCATCAGACTTTTGTTGCCATCACTGATGTCGTCGGCGTTGGTTATTTTTGGATACCAGCCATCTGCAAACATCACAGGCGCATAGTTTAAGGCCATAAAGCCGAGGCCAATTTTCTGCCAGCAGGATGGTGTGTTTTTCATGGTTAGTTCCCCTTGACGATTAAAATTAAAATAAACAGGCAAAGCCCCAGAATGATGCGGGTCAGGCGCGACCCCAGATGAATAAGAAAACCTTCCTGCGCCTTTTCTTCACTTCCCAGAAAATGATTGATGCACCACATCATCGCGATAATGACCAGCATGATGGCGACGAAGCGGATACAACCTGAAAAGCTGCTGGCTGCAGTATCACCGGTTGCGTGTTTGAAGCTTGCGGCAAAGGTTTTCGCGATATCGACTTTGCTCATGGCTATTGACCAATGAAATCAAGCGCGAGCGGCTTGATGGTTTTGGGTTCGATGGCCGGTTTGTTGATGTAGTCAATCAACGCATTGCGGATAGTCAGCAAGTCGTCTCTCAATCCGGGATGCGTTTTACCGTTGGCACCTTCAAAGGTTTCAATGTGTAATTGAATACGGGTATTGGGTTCGACTTCTCGTTTTGCCTCATCGAGCATCGGCATGATGGCGTTGATTTGGTTGATGACGCGCACAAGCGTTTGATTCAGATTTTCTTCGCTGGCATGTGTGACTGAGGACAAACCCAGCAGGATAATTAACAGCAGACGTTTCATGTTTTCTCCTTACAAATATTTTTTAAAGCGGCTGGCGGTAATGGACACCATCAGGCTGATTAAAAGGCTGACCGGTACAAACATCAGCGCCGGGGTAATACTGATTGGGATGGCGAGCCACAAGGCCAGTAACAACAACAAGCCGCGCTTGAAATAACGGTTTAACTGGTGAAACACGTAAGACGATTCCCGTCCCAAAGATGCGGTGCGAATGGCACGCTGATTAAGCCCGTCGATGAGACCTGCCGTGGTGGCAAGTACGAACAAAGGGATAGCTGCGAGCAGAATCATCAGCTTGATAAGCATCACGTGAGCCGCGAGTCTCGCGATAAGCCACACTTGTTTGCCGAGGATTAAGACGTCTTCCACCACGTTGCCCAGCTCGGCGTTTTCTTCAGGCATTACTGTGTTTAACTCATCCCGAAGCACCGCGCTTGCGTGCGTTACCTTTTGACTAATATGTTCGGTGGGGAGCTTTGCAAACCAATCCTTGAAAGGCTCCGCAACAGACGCATCATTGAACTCGGAAATAGCCGCAGCCTGTTGAGACGACAAGGCTTTAATCGCGAGCCAGGCCTTGTCAAAGCCGGATAGAGCCCAAATACTCATTGCCCAACCGAACAAAATCAGCCAGCTCAGAAAGGTAAGTGCAAGCAAGCTCATCAGCAGACGTTTGGACTTCCTTTGGGACGGCATCTTCATTGCCATATCTCACCTTCATTAAATATCAGGGGATAGTGACTCTCGCCGAAGATGGCGAGCAGATCGTCCACATTGGCCGGCAGCAACGGTGCTTTAATCAGATCCTGCAAGGTTTCAAGTTGTGCGCTGTCGCTAATATTAGTGACAAATCCGAGCGCCCCCATTTTCTCCAGCTCGCGGGCATGTTCTTTTAGCCAGGCTTGAGAAACGGCATCGTCGCCAATGATGAAAATCGAATAGGAAAAATTAACGAGGGTCAGTTTGCGTCTATCAACTTTACCCGGCCTGGCTTTACTTCTTGCCGGCAGACGTACATCCTGTTTGGCTTCGAGTTGCAGTGATTCCTCTGTTGGCGCCTGGGTATCTATCTGCCAGGCGTAACAGGATGCAATCATCAGCAACATGGCCACAATCGACAGTTTCCTCATATTAAAACCTCCCCAAATCAACAATGCTGGAATGACCGTTTTTAGATAGGAGCAGTAAAGGCGTGGATTTTTTATTGAGCTTGAGCGCCTGATAATTCATATCGCCGTGGTTCAGGGTTACCCTGGCACTGCTAACCAGATGTTTGGGAATTTGATGTTTGTTCGCCCAGAGCTGGATGGCCAGGTCGTCGCTTTCCAATAGCATCAGATTTAAGTGCGTGTCAGGCGTGTCCTCGATGGCGTCCATGAGCACCATGAGGATACCGGTCGCGGCGTCATCGGTTGTGATGAAGAAATACAAAGTATCGCCGGGTGTTAATTGCACCGACTTATGCTGATAGGGTGAAAACGGTGACGGGTCGAAGTCGCCTATCACTGGCACGTTGGCGAATAGCTTGTTATAGGCTTTGTAAAAAGCGTTGTTCCAGGCGATATTCTTCGTAACTTTCTGGGCTTCCTGCCTTGCTGCCAGTTCAGCAAAATGATTACGCTCAGACTCAGAGCGAGCATTAAGACCCAGAATATCGAGAGGCGTTTGCCGCAGGCCTTCGTAATAGATTTTGCTGCGGTTTTGCATCAGCAGAACGTAGCGCTTTTCTTCCTCGGGTGTTAATTCCCAAACTTTGGCCTCGTGGAGTTGCTGCTCGTTCAGTTTAAGCGTGTTCAGATCCTGATCGGCTGTGACATCATCCTCGTTATGCTCAAGACCTGCCCGTGCCAGAGTTTGGTCTTGAACGGCCAGCGTATTTAAAGCTTGCGTACCAAGCCCCGGAATATTCAATTCAGCAAAAGCTGATTGTGTAGCCAGCAGTGACAGCATCAAGACCGTGTACTTATTCATGATGCTCACCCAGTTTTACCAGTACACGTTCCTTGTTACGGTTTTCCAGCTCCAGGCGTTGTTTACCAAAATCAATCTGCATTACCGTCCAACCAGCCAGGGTATCGGTTTTTTCCAGCGGAGTTGTTTTAAAGTCATAACTAACGGTCGCCACACTGACTTGCTGAATGCTGTCAATACTGACTATCTGGAATGGCAGCACGCTTTCGGGCAGGTATTTGACGGAGTTGCGCTTTTTATCCAGCCCACTGATTACCTGATTGATGGAATCGAGTTTATGGTTTAACTCGCTGCTGTTTTCTGTGATCAGCTGATTGATCAGGCTATCGTCTTTTAATTTGATCTGCTCGATCAGCGCCGTCAGTTTATTGAAATCCTGATTGATAGGACTTAAATCCAGCTTTTCGACAGGCTTTTGGAGATTGAGTTTCAAGCTGTCCAACTGGGTTTGAATACTGCCAAGACGTGTGCCGATGATGTCCGTGTCTTTGCTGATCGTGCTGTTATAACTTTTCACAATAACGATCCCGACAGCCAGAATCAGATTCAACGAAATAATAGCTGCCCATTTTTTATCAAAATACATCATACTTTACTCCTTACGCTGGGCTTGAGTTTAAAGTTCACCGTTCTCAACAAAGGATCTTCAACCAGTACAAATACCTGCTGACTGGCGAGAACCTCCAGACCATCCTTGATGGTCAAAGGCCCCAGGTTTTTATGGATTTGAGGGAGAGGTTGGCGCATGACGGCTTGCAGGCTCTCGGGTTGTTTTTCTGATTTGACCAGACTATAACCGGAGTATTGCAGCCAATGATTAATCGCCTGCCCCACGGTTTTAACGTCTTGTGGAAAATGTATTTGTTGCACAGTCAATAACGGATTGATCTGTGCAGTCAAAGGATTGTTTACGACGGTAGCGTAACGATTTATTTGGGTGACATTGGCTGCTTGAGCAGAAAGAGTCGTTAGACCAATCAACGTCATTATTAAGTATTTAAACATAAGGACTCCTGGCTTAAAGTGCATTGCCGTTGGTTTCTTGCAGTTGGCGTTCGGCTTTTTTCTTTAAAAAAATCTCCAGTCGATCAACATCAACATGCGCAGGAGCTGTTATTCCGAGACGAACACTGCCACTCCTGCGGGGGAGTATCTCGATTATGATTTCGCCGTTGTTAATCATTACTTTTTCGCCTTGTTTTCTGGTTAATACGAGCATGGGTTTCTCCTAATGGTTCATGTTTAAAATCGATTTGATTTTTGACAAATGAGTGTTTGCAACAATTTGCGATGCCGGTTTGAATTTCTTGATTGGTGTTTCATGTTTGGCTTGCACGCTGTAGGCTTTGCAGCACTCCACAAATTGAGGCAGGGTAGGTGGGTATTCCCAATGGTTACAGCAATGAGCCAGGCTTTTTTCAATAATGGCATCATCGAAACGCATCAAGCCTTCCGCCCACTCATTTTTCGTGAAAGCCAAAAATTCTTCACTTTTGTACAGGCTTCGCCAAATGTGGCCATACATGGCAGCCAGACGTAAAAATAAGCTATCCATACGTTTTATCTTCCTTTCGGAAGTTGGCGATGTTGAAGATGTTGTCGTCGGATTGGGTGTATGTTGCGCCGTCCTTGCAGCTATCCCAGAACGGGTCGACAGATTGTTTAGCTGAATTATTTTTTGGATAGGTTGCATGAGTAAACTCCTGTGTTGTTGGTGTGGTGATTTCATCTTCCCAGCAATGCTGTGCTAACCAGTTGGCCGGGAATTTCCAACCCGGCACCCAATGGCCGAGTGCAACATGGCTGTCATGAGCTGAAACCTGCTGTTTGATGGCCTCAATGATTGTGGCCGCCAGCGATTCGGAAGGGCGCAATGCTTGAAATTGTTCCCAGGCTTTTTGTCTGGATTTTTTTAAGGGATAGCTTTCCCAGAATGTTTCGAAGTGCTGATATAAGAAAACAAAATAATTACTATTATTAAGAGGTATGGCGGGATCGTTGTTTTCACCCTTGGCGGGTATTTCCTGATAACCTGCTACATCCCTTTGTTTTAAAGGGCTTGGGCAGGATATAAGGCTGGCGGGATCATCGTGCTGCTTTGTGGCGGCTTTATTTTGACCAGAGTTATTCAAAGAGGCTAATCGGCATTGAAAAATCAGCTTCCAATCCATGGATTCAATTCGTAGCAAACCGACCTTCTCCAGCCCTGTAATAGCACGCCGAATCTGATCTTTGCTCGGACTCCCGCTTTTGATTCCCTGATGCGGTTCAACATACAAAGCTTCTGCCAATGACTGATAGCTGATCCCGCGCTTAATGCCAACCATGCCTGTAGCGTAATCCACGTAAGGTTTTATCCCTCGTAGATACAAGAGCTGTTGGAGATGAGGTAAGCCGCTCAGCGCGGAAAGTTCTTCATCATTGATGGTTAAACGAATTGTACCGTTCACTTAAATCCCTCTGTTAAATTCCTGCTATGGTTTTTTATGTATTTCGTGATAGCATTAAACGAGTTGATATGTTGTTTCCGGTTTTTACAAATTAACAAGAATAAAAATAAACATATCGTGTTATTGTGTTTTGATTGTAAAACAAATTGTTTTAATGTCAATGGGTTTTTATCGAATTAAACAAAAAAGAGTAACCATGGATAACAAAGCGAAAATTGCTGGTCGTATTACGGAATCCCGAAAAGCACTGGGGATCACCATCAAAGAACTTTCTGCTCGAATCGGAAGCTTGTCCGCTGCAAGAATCAGCAACTGGGAGCAGGGCACACGTAGCCCTGGACCTGTGGAAGCGAAGCTGCTGGCCGAGCAATTACAAGTTTCTGCTTCGTACCTGTTGGGGTTAACCGATAGCGTGCATGGAGAGCTGTCACAAGCGAGTGGGAAAGGTCCGAGGTTTATTCCCGTACTGGATATGAATGAAGCCCATATAGCCAAAGATCTGCTTCATGGTGGTATGAGTCCAGAGAAAATGATAGCAGTTGATGGTTTCAATCGATCACACGGCAGCGAGGCGTTGTTTGCCGCAATTATTGAAGATGCCAGCATGCAACCGGAATTTAAACCCGGAGATGTTGTGGTGATCGATACGGGGTTGGCGCCAAAGCCGGGAGATTATGTGGTCGCTCATTTGGCAGCGAAAAAGTATAATGCTTTAAGGAAATATGGCGAAGCTGATGGTTGTTTATATCAGTTATTGGCCAGTAATGAATTATGGGCTACAGTGAGTGTTAAGCCGAGCGAGGAGGTTGTGGTTGTTGGGGTGGTGATTGAGCATCGGCGGTTTTTTTAGTTTCGTAGCCGATATGCCTTTGAATGGGCGATATCATGTTATGAAGGATAGGACTACCTCGGTTTTAAAATCACTTCAAAAGAGAGTGAATAACTCAATATGCTTCATCCACAAGATCTTGTGTTAAATTATTTTATTGAGGCTAATGAAGCATGATTAGAAAAAAATTAGAGGATATCAAGCGGGTTTCAGCTATCCCAAACTACCCTGCTCTTTGCTTAAAAGCAAAATTATTCTCTCTGCTTAAAAGCTACCATCACTCTTCAATTGAAATACTACCCGATGAATTTTGTATAAAATTTCATCGCTCTCGCATGGTACAAGAAAAGCCAATGTTAGTAAGCGAGTTAAGCTATCCTCCAGCAGAATCTGTTAAACTTCAGAGAGCGAATCAAAACCAGAAGCCTGTTTTTTATTGCAGTGGTGATCCTCGGGCTTCTCTTCTTGAATTAGGGTTACGCCCAGGGGATAACGTGGTTTTATCGAAATGGCTCTTGGTGAAATCAATATTAGTTTTTCCATTGGGATATTCAGCTCAAATTTTTTCGATTTTGGGTGCAGACAGAAAATGTCCTGATTTTTTTCCTGAAGAATTTAAAAATCACAATGAGCAAACAAAATCAAATATACTGTTAACTGAATTTATTTTTTATAAATTTACAGAAAAAGGGGATAATCTTACCTATAAGATCTCTGCAACAATTGCGGATTTTTTTTATGAAGCTCAAAAAGAATGTGGAATAGTTTATCCTTCAATAGAAATGTCAGCAAATGCTGAGAATTTTGCATTTACAACAGAGCTGGTTGACAACTGCTTGAAACCGCTCAGTGTTAAGTCCTTCAAAGTGAAGGACATACAAGATCAATTATATACTCTATCCCCGCTTGACTATGCCGATTCATTTACTGCAAATGGTGAAATTATTTGGAAAGGTAGCGTACCTGACGAAGAAATAAAAACTCTTTAAAAAATATTTGACTTCATGCGTTGCTCAATTATTTTGGACTATTATTAAATTTGTTAGTCTATTTGTGATTAGAGCTTTACGGATTTCGTATGATTATAAAAAATAGAGAGATTTGTATAATCTGGCGAAACTGATTATATAATCTCCGTGCTATTTTTTTAATCAAATTTCCATCATTTATCTGTATATTTATAGAGAGAGAAAATCTTGAGTTCCATCGCATCTTATTATTTTTATTGGGGAAAGGCCGGGAAAAATATTAAAGAAAATGAAATCGGGTATCATTTGTTACCATATCACAGCTTGGACGTAGCAGCTGTTGGGTTTAGGCTCCTCGATGTTAATAAAAAGCTATGCAATGATTTAAGTGCTTTTCTGGATATATCACAGGAACAATTACGAATATTATTTTGCTTTTGTTTAGCTCTTCATGATCTTGGTAAATTTTCTTCAGCATTTCAAAACTTATACGAAGATAAAACTAATGTGTTAATGAGGAAAAAATCTCGTCATCTATATGATGCAAAAAATTTTAGGCATGATCGTCTTGGATATTATTTCTGGTGTGAATATATTCGCTATCACACAAATTTTGGTGTTGATCTATCCAAACTTCCCAGACGTGAAAAGCGAATATTGATTTCGGCATTGGAAATTCTGATGGATTGCGCACTGGGCCATCATGGTTCACCGATCATTAAAGAGGTTGTAGCGGAATGTAATAAATACATTGAAAATGAGAATGTTACAGCAGCTATAGCGTTTATTAACGATATTACTGAATTGTTTAAACCGGATTTTTCCTGGATTTTAGCAAAAGATGCTGCGTGGCTGGAGAGGTTGAAACAAATAAGTTGGAATTTGGCTGGTGTTGCTGTACTTGCTGACTGGATTGGATCGGATCAAAATTATTTTAAATACAATGATGAACACGTATCTGTCAATGATTACTGGTCATTGGCATTAATTAAGGCTGAAAAATCGCTCGCTTTACTTGATTTTCATAGTGAATTTAAACCGGCAATGTTCCATTCTGTTGAGCACCATTTTGGATTTAAACCAACACCACTTCAAAACTGGGCAGAGCATGTTAGCGTTGATGATAGTCCACAATTATTTATATTGGAGGACGTTACTGGGGCAGGAAAAACAGAAGCTGCCTTGGTATTAACTCATCGATTATTGCAAGCTGGCGCTGCTGATGGGTTCTATTTTGGTTTACCTACAATGGCAACTTCGAATGCTATGTTTAGTCGGGTGTCAGAACATTATCGAGCTATGTTTGCTCCTGATGCTGTTCCAAGCATTGTTTTAGCGCACGGAGCAAGCGAGATGAATGATCTGTTTAAGACCATTCAATTAGACAAAGATTATGACAAAGAGGATTTAACGGCTACGGCTCAATGTCATCAATGGTTTTCTGATTCTCGTAAAAAGGCATTGTTAGCTACTGTTGGAGTTGGTACTCTGGATCAAGTCCTCTTGGCCGTGCTACCTCGTAAGCATCAAAGTTTAAGAGTGTTCGGCTTGCATCGAAAAGTTCTGATATTTGATGAGGCACATGCTGCTGATGAATATATGTTTGAGTTATTGGAATGTTTATTAGTTGCGCATTTACACCAAGGTGGTTCGGTAATACTCCTAACAGCAACATTGCCATTAAAACAGAGACAACGCTTGTGTCGTATTTGGCAAGAAGGCGCCGGAGTGCAATCGGCTTCGACTACATGTGTAGCATTCCCCCTGGCAACAAAAGTCAGTATTAATGAAGAGTCAATTACCGAACAGCCGCTAGTAAGCCCCAAAAATCTTTGTCGTAGTATTTCAGTTCATTTTTTGCATTCAGAAGAGCAATGTGTTCAGAGATTGGTAGCGGCTGCAAATAGCGGACTTTGTGCTGTATGGATAAGGAACTCGGTTGATGATGCGCTAAGAGTTTATCAAAAAATTCGCAAGATATTGGAGCCCAAAGAGAACTGCTTTATCTTTCATAGCCGATTTACACTACAAGACAGAAAAAAAATTGAGTTTAAAGTTCTGAAATTTTTTGGAAAAAAGGCAACATCAAAAGAGCGTAAAGGAAAAATACTCATAGCGACGCAGGTTTTTCAAGAAAGTTTGGATGCTGATGCAGACGTTATGATTTCCGATATATGTCCCATTGACGATTTGATTCAAAGAATGGGGCGGTTACATCGTCATTCAAGAAATGAGAGTGGTGTTTTTCAAGCTAATATTAAAGATGCAAGATCACCTCCAGAAATTTTGATACACGCACCTAAATGGAGCGAAGATCCGGGATTGAACTGGCTGAGTACTAATTTTAAAAATACACAGCATGTATACCGCTCTCCCGGTAGATTGTGGCTGGGAATGAAAAAAATAATTGAATTAGGTAATAAAATTGTAATGCCAGAGAATGCCCGCGAACTGATTGAAGCTGTTTATTCAGATGATGCCTCGAGTGGTATACCTCAAGCACTTGATAACGCGGAGCAGCAGCACTTTGGCGAAACCAGAGCTAAAATAGCAAAAGCGAACAGTAGTTTATTGCAATGGCAGAGCGGTTACAGTTTAGAAAGTGCTCGAGCATGGTATGAGGATAATAGCGATATTAGTACGCGCTATAGTGATAGAGAAACAAGTAAGGTCTTATTGGTCAAAATGTATAATGGTTGTTTACAGCCTTATGCGGGAGACATTCCTTATGCAGTGCAGTTAAGCACAATACTGCTTGATAAGCATAAATATGTTGATAAAATGCCAGAGATTGATGAGCGAATTATGAGCTCATTTTTCCAAAAATATCCAGCGGCAAAATATCAAAAAATTTGGTTATATCAAGAAGATACACAATTTACTTATACACAAGAAAATGGATTTTCCCAATTAAATATGAAGGAGTGATAATGAATTTGGTGCAAGATCCATGGTTAACTTTTCGTTTTCGCGACGGTAGAGAGGAAAAATTACCTTTAAACGCGATAGCAAATGAAGATGTAATTGATTTTGCATTACCACGAGCTGATTTTTATGGGGCAGCATATCAATTTGCGATTGGTCTGTTGCAAACCGTATTTGCACCGGAAGATATAGAAGATTGGTTTGATCTATATGAGAAGCCACCAGAATCAAAGCTACTACAAGTAGTATTTGATACGGCTGCGCACGCATTTAATATGACTGGATCTGCGCCCTTATTTATGCAGGACTTTGAGGATTTGCTGGAATTTTCAGGATTATCACCTGAGCCGGTTTCGCGACTATTGATTGATGCTCCGGGAGAAGAAACACTTAAGAAAAACGCTGCTCATTTTATCAAAAATAATTCTGATTTTGTGATGTCCTTGGAAATGGCTGCACTTGCATTATTTGCTCTGCAAATAAATGCTCCTAGTGGAGGTCAGGGACATAGAACTGGTTTAAGGGGAGGTGGACCATTAACTACCCTATTACAACCAGAGCCAAATTCTCCTTTATGGCAAAAACTATGGATTAATGTTTTGAGCCAAGAAAAAATGCTATGCTCAAAACCAGATCTGCAGAGTTCGTCCGTGTTCCCTTGGTTAGCTAAAACCATTACGAGTGATACTCCTGGTAGCGAAGTGTATGAGCACGATGTTCACCCTTATCATATGTATTGGGCAATGCCTCGACGTATTCGCCTGGTTCTTCAAACTCAGGACAAGATATGCAGTTTGTCAGGGACAATGACAAAAGTGAATGTTGATAAATATGTTACCAAAAACTATGGTTATAATTACAGTGGAACGTGGTGTCACCCATTAACACCGTACAGATGGAACCCAAAAAAATCAGATGAGTCTCATTGGTCAGTTAAGGCAAAAGAAAGTGGTATTACGTATAACCTTTGGGATAATTTGACATTGACGAGCTCGATGGATGGTCAGAGTGCAGCAAAAATAGTTGTAAATTACAATAATTATCTGGTTCATGAATTATTTAGTAAAGTTGGCCTCATACCAAGATTGTGGGTATTTGGTTTCGAAATGGACAATATGAAAGCAAAATCCTGGCATAGCGTGATGATGCCAATTTTTCAGGCATCTATAGCTGATAAAGATAATTTTTTTATGGAAGTTAAAGCGTTACAAAATCTGGCATCAAATGCATTGAAGTGTTGTCGAGAGCAATTAAAAAAAGCATGGTTTGAGCGGCCAAAAGAGATTAAAGGTAACATGAGCTTTATTGATATTGAGTTTTGGCAGCGTACAGAATGGATATTTTACGAAACAACCTCTAGGCTGGCCAAAAAACAAGCCAATATGGCGGAAGTTACTGAGTATACTTTCAGATGGTTAAAGAACATTCGCTGTTGTGCCCTTGATATTTTTGATCGATACGCCTTATCCGAATTTGCGAATGCTCGTAGCATGGCAAAGTGTATTCAAGCCCGCAAAAGATTAGTTGATTGGTTGCTGGAAGATAAGAGTATTAAGTCTTTTCTTCAAGAATATAATATTTCATCAGATAAAGAGAAATTTTAATGAACATAATAAGTTATATCAACAATCAAGTTAATTCATCCATTATGCATTGGTGGCAAAGTATATCCCCTCTTGAGTCTGGTAAAAATACAATCCAGTCAGCGCCAACCAGTTACAGAGCGGAGTTAAGGCGCTGTGAAACGAGTCAAGATGCTCTGTTTACCGCTGCTTTTCGGTCACTATGGTTCTCTCTTCCAGAAAATCTGACTAAGGAAGCCAATGAACATGTCATGGAATGTTTTGGCATAATTGCTATTTTGTTGGCTCACGTTAATTGTGCAACATCTGATAACTTGGCTTGCGCTGCTGGACGCAAAAACGATAGTGGGAAATCGACTGTCAGTGAGTTACGGTTTGCACAATTACAACAAGCGAGGTCTGTTGATGAGTTGTTGCGTCGAGCCAGGAGAATTTTGAAGCAATTGAAAGGTGAGGTTTCGCCAATATTGCTGGCTAACGATATTGTGCGTTGGTTTCATGAGCAATATCAGCCCATAGCTAGTAAGGCTGATAAACGAATCGTCGTGCAGTGGGCAATGGATTACTATCGTGCTGCAGCTAGTAAATAGTGTCCGTTCTAATCTGATTTGGAGTAATAATAATGAGTAAATTTATTCAGTTGCATTTATTAACGTCATACCCTCCGGCAAATTTAAATCGTGATGATTTAGGTCGGCCTAAGACAGCGCGCATGGGAGGTGTGGATCGACTTCGTGTTAGTTCACAAAGCTTAAAGCGTACATGGCGTACTTCAGATGTATTTGAATCTGCACTGGGTGGACATATTGGTATTAGAACAAAACGTTTTGGCAACATGGTTTTCGACAAATTAACGGTCGCAGGAGTGAAGGAAAAAGAAGCTAAATTGTGGGCTACTAAGATTGCTGGGGTATTCGGTAAAAATAAAAAAGATAGTCTGGATATTGAGCAGTTAGCGCATATAAGTCCTTATGAAAAAGAACTTGCTTTAGCTCTGGCAGCAACGCTTGCAAAGGAAAATCGAGAACCCACCAGTGATGAGTTAAAGTTGCTAAAATTAGAGAAAACTGCAGTTGATATAGCTTTATTTGGTCGGATGTTAGCATCAAGCCCTGATTATAACGTTGAAGCAGCCTGCCAGGTTGCTCATGCAATAAGTATTCACGGCACGGTAGTCGAGGATGATTATTTTACAGCCGTTGATGATTTGAACGACGGTTCTGGAGACAGAGGGTCGGCTCATATTGGTGAGTCGGGCTTTGCGGCCGCATTATTTTATAGCTACATTTGCATTAACAAAACTTTGTTGATAGAAAATTTAGACGGTGACGAGATATTAGCATCAAAAGCGGTTGCTGCATTGACTGAAGCCGCTGCCAAAGTAGCGCCGAAGGGCAAGCAAAATAGCTTTGGTTCACGTGCGTATGCAAGTTATCTTTTGGCGGAAAAAGGTGAGCAACAACCGCGCTCTTTATCTGTAGCGTTTTTACGCGCGATTAAAGACGAGGATCAAGTCACTGCGGCTATAATGGCGCTTGAAACACAGCTTAACCAAATGGATTTGGTTTATGGTGCTTGTGCTGATGAGCGTTATTCTTGCAACGCATCCTCTGGAAATGGATCGTTTTCAGAGCTAGTGGATTTTGTAATGAATTAAGAGAGTGAATTATGCCTAGCCATCTTGTTATTCGACTATATGCCCCTCTAGCAAGTTGGGGGCAGGCTGCTGTAGGAGGAACTCGACCTACTTCAGTAAATCCTACTCGATCGGCCTTGATTGGTTTGCTGGGGGCTGCTTTAGGCGTTCATCGTGATAATGCTATTCAACAAGATATTTTGCAGCAAAGTGTTTCGTTTGCCGTTAAACAATTGATGCCCACTTGTTTATTGCGTGATTTTCATACTATACAAGTGCCATCAAAAGGTAAACAAAAATTTTTCACACGAAAAATGGAGTTGGACGTTAAAGATCTCAATACTATTTTATCCAGCAGGGACTATCGATGTGATGGCTTGTGGGTTGTTGCTATAACACTTACTCCAAATGCACAATATACTCTGGAGACATTGATGTACGCCTTGATTCGACCCAAAAACCACCTGTATCTTGGACGAAAAAGTTGTCCATTAGCAGTTCCTTTATCCCCCAAAATTATTCAAACAGAAACATTGAAAGAGGCGTTGGATAGTGAGTTTCCACCGTTATCTGGATCTATTAAACAAGATGATTTTTTGCTTGGTAAAAGTCAGATGGTGACGTATTTGTGGGAAGGAGAGGTTAACAGTCTTGGTGTGATTGCTGATGATATTGCAATGAGTCAATCTTGGGATGATCCCATAAGTCGTGATCGCTGGCAATTTAAGCAGCGTAAACAATATCAATTGACAAATCTGGAGATAGAATAGTGTATTTATCCAAGATCTCATTAGCACAAACATCACAGGCAAAAGAGGCTTTACTCAAGTTATGTCAAAATCGTGACTATGGAGCTCATCAATTATTATGGCGTTTGTTTAGTGACCAGGAAAAACGAGAGTTCTTGTATCGGGAGCAATTGTCTTCAAATGGCCAAATAGAGTTTTATGTTTTTTCTCGAATACCGCCAGCAGCATCACCAGAGTTTAATATACAGACAAAATTATGGAGTCCGGTTTTGTCCCCGGGACAGAAGTTGGCATTTAAATTGCGAGTAAATCCAACAATTACAATATCTTCCAATCAGGAAAGACATAGTAGACACGATGTTTTAATGCATGCTAAATATCAAGCAATACAGCAAGGTGTCTCAGATAAAAATCAAATAAGACAACTAATGTTTCAAGCTGCTGGCAGTTGGATTACTGATAAACAGCGCATGATCGGTTGGGGACTTTCATTTGACTTTACTCCGGACATTGAATGTTACACTCAACATAAAAATACTAAAAAAAATGGACAAGTAATTCGCTTTTCAAGCTTGGATGTTCAAGGCGTTTTAACGGTGCGTTCTCCAGATATTTTCATTGAAAGGATCATCAACGGGTTTGGTCGATCAAAATCATTTGGTTGTGGGCTTATGTTGATAAGGAGCCTTTAATGGCATTTCTTCCTTTAAAGCCAATACCAATAAAAGATCGTAACTCAATGATTTTTATTGGCAAAGGTCGTATTGACGTCAAAGATGGAGCTTTTGTTGTTATTGACGATGTGAATGGGGAAAGAATGCATGTTCCAGTTGGTTCTTTGGTGTGTATTTTATTGGAGCCAGGTACGCGAATCTCGCATGCTGCTGTTAAATTGGCTGCATTGACTGGCACACTGCTGATCTGGGTTGGGGAGGCAGGTGTTCGTCTGTATTCCACAGGACAACCCGGTGGAGCGCGAAGTGACAAGCTACTTTATCAAGCTAAGCTGGCTTTGGATGAACAGCTCAGATTAAAAGTGGTACGTAAAATGTTTGAAATACGTTTTGGTGAGCCTGCACCGGAGCGACGGAGTGTTGATCAGTTACGTGGTATTGAAGGTGCTCGAGTTCGTAAGCATTACCAAATGCTGGCTAAGCAATATAATGTTAAGTGGGAAGGGCGCGACTACGATCATAACGATTGGTCAAAAGCGACTTGATAAATCAATGTTTAAGTGTTGCTACATCTTGTTTGTACGGGATTACTGAAGCTGCTGTATTAGCAGCAGGCTATGCACCTGCAATAGGTTTTCTGCATACAGGAAAGCCTTTATCTTTTGTGTATGATATTGCAGATTTGATAAAATTTGAGACGGTAATACCTGTCGCATTTCAAGTGACGTCGAAGTTGTTACCAATGCCTGACAAACAAGTGAGAATTACTGTAAGGGAGGTTTTTCGGAAAGAAAATGTGCTTAAGAAGCTTATTCCACTGATTGAGGAAGTACTCGCCGCTGGCGATATAAAACCTCCCGAACCATACCCGGATACACAGCCTCCAGCTTTGCCTGTGCCTTTATCTATTGGCGATGAAGGGCATAGGAGTCAGTAAATGGGCTTGTGCATGATTGTAACAGAGTCTGTACCACCACGATTAAGGGGACGTTTGGCTGTATGGCTTTTGGAGGTTAGAGCCGGAGTATACGTTGGGTACACAAGCCAAAGAGTAAGGCTAATGTTGTGGGATCAGGTCGAAAAATTAGCCGAAGACGGAAATGTTGTAATGGCATGGGCAACGAACACAGAATCAGGGTTTGACTTTGTAACGTATGGTGAAAACAGGCGACAGCCTGTTGATTATGATGGTTTTAGGTTAGTTAAATTTTCTTCGATACTACAAGATAGTGAATGATTTTTGATCTTTAACAATTTGAATTATTTGGTGGAAAAATTTTCTTCTATTTTTTCTTTTTAAATCAACTAGTTATTTTTAGACTGTTCCCCACACCTGTGGGGATGAACCGTGGCAATTATGAAGTCAATCAGCTGCCAGAGCCTGTTCCCCACACCTGTGGGGATGAACCGTTCAGCAAAAACCATACACGATCATATTATCCCTGTTCCCCACACCTGTGGGGATGAACCGTTTTGGCAATACACAAGAAGAAATCGCAGCACCTGTTCCCCACACCTGTGGGGATGAACCGGATTTAATGCAACTGGCGAGTTTGACGAAGCCCTGTTCCCCACACCTGTGGGGATGAACCGCGCACACGTGATGGATTAATGGGTAGTCTATTCTGTTCCCCACACCTGTGGGGATGAACCGATAATTAAATTGACTTTGTTCAAAACCAGCAGCTGTTCCCCACACCTGTGGGGATGAACCGGCTATCTCATACGCTGCTAATGATTTTAAATCCTGTTCCCCACACCTGTGGGGATGAACCGTAAATCCATGTTTGGGTAGCAATCCTTTGCTACTGTTCCCCACACCTGTGGGGATGAACCGGCTCGCAATCAGGCTTTAGCGGCATGGTATGCCTGTTCCCCACACCTGTGGGGATGAACCGTGAGCAAAGCACTGGTTGCCGAAAACGTGTCGCCTGTTCCCCACACCTGTGGGGATGAACCGCAGAGAACCTGCTCAGATGGAGGTATACCGCTCTGTTCCCCACACCTGTGGGGATGAACCGCGTCTATTCTTCCGGGCAGATCATTTACCCATCTGTTCCCCACACCTGTGGGGATGAACCGATCAGTTTGACTGGACTGTAGAGCCAGCGTATCTGTTCCCCACACCTGTGGGGATGAACCGGTGACGTTATCTTGATCGATAACTCTGATCCTCTGTTCCCCACACCTGTGGGGATGAACCGAGTTAATAGACAATTTAAATTTCTTCTATAGACTGTTCCCCACACCTGTGGGGATGAACCGGGATTGTGTTAAGCAGAGAATAAGAGACAGGAGCTGTTCCCCACACCTGTGGGGATGAACCGCCAGGCGCTTGCGTTCTCGATGAAACAGGTTACTGTTCCCCACACCTGTGGGGATGAACCGATGACTGAACTTAATGGACCAGATTTTGCAATCTGTTCCCCACACCTGTGGGGATGAACCGAAATTCTCATTTGCCGATTTGAATCCCGAACACTGTTCCCCACACCTGTGGGGATGAACCGAGATAGCACTGGCAACCCAGCCGAATGAATCGCTGTTCCCCACACCTGTGGGGATGAACCGAATTCTGCTATATCTTCCATTCATCACCTCTTCTGTTCCCCACACCTGTGGGGATGAACCGTAGAGGTAACTCGAAAATATGATAATGCTTTGCTGTTCCCCACACCTGTGGGGATGAACCGCCCACTTAGGTTTATTTCTGTGCCAAAAAAGACTGTTCCCCACACCTGTGGGGATGAACCGTATAAGACAGTGTTGCGCACAGTGAGAGTAGACTGTTCCCCACACCTGTGGGGATGAACCGCGAGTTAGTCAAAAATACATATCCAGAATCTGCTGTTCCCCACACCTGTGGGGATGAACCGCTGCATTGTGTCAATATTGTAATGCGTTTCAACTGTTCCCCACACCTGTGGGGATGAACCGTATATCACATATGATCGGGTTTTTCCACACGTCTGTTCCCCACACCTGTGGGGATGAACCTCCTGTCGCTGCCGGATGAGCAGGACGCCGGCCCTGTTCCCCACACCTGTGGGGATGAACCGATCAATCTCCGGCCAGTATTCAGTTTCAAACACTGTTCCCCACACCTGTGGGGATGAACCGGAAGCTCTCCCGGAGACGCAACAATATCAGTGCTGTTCCCCACACCTGTGGGGATGAACCGATCTGTTACACAGATTGGTAAAATAGTAATATCTGTTCCCCACACCTGTGGGGATGAACCGCAGGTTTTGCTAAACTCAGGCGGCAGGCAGCTCTGTTCCCCACACCTGTGGGGATGAACCGCATCTATACCAGCGTTGTCGACGGGAAGAAAGCTGTTCCCCACACCTGTGGGGATGAACCGCGTGATGATGCGCTCATGCAGCGGTATATGAGCTGTTCCCCACACCTGTGGGGATGAACCGGTCGTCAAGTTTCGCTCCGAGGGCAATCTTGGCTGTTCCCCACACCTGTGGGGATGAACCGCATTAATCCTGTGCTGGCATAGGATGTCAGTACTGTTCCCCACACCTGTGGGGATGAACCGGCTTACCTTCAATCAGGCTGCCGATATGAGATCTGTTCCCCACACCTGTGGGGATGAACCGAAATAGAAAGCTGTCGATACTGTTTTAGCTGCCTGTTCCCCACACCTGTGGGGATGAACCGGAGTCCCGTTAATAACACCTATAACTTGTATGCTGTTCCCCACACCTGTGGGGATGAACCGTAATCCAAATACCAGGTCTACTATATAGAGAACTGTTCCCCACACCTGTGGGGATGAACCGATGCAGGCGCAGGGTAGCAGTATTATGTACGTCTGTTCCCCACACCTGTGGGGATGAACCGCTGTATTATATCGTGACCAGTTCCCTGAACTTCTGTTCCCCACACCTGTGGGGATGAACCGTGATATGGCCTAACACTAGGCAACAACCAGTTCTGTTCCCCACACCTGTGGGGATGAACCGCAGTAGCCATGAAAATAAAGAACGATTGCAGGCTGTTCCCCACACCTGTGGGGATGAACCGCAGCGCACAAGATGCCACTGTCCTGATGGTGACTGTTCCCCACACCTGTGGGGATGAACCGCTACGTTGCTCTTGTAGATGAGCTTGACACCCCTGTTCCCCACACCTGTGGGGATGAACCGATACGACGCAACTGGCGAAGACCTAGAGCTAGCTGTTCCCCACATCTGTGGGGATGAACCGGTTAAGAAATATAAACCAGCTCTTGTTATTATCTGTTCCCCACACCTGTGGGGATGAACCGGAAAAACAGACTTCGATATGCCATGGGCAGGCCTGTTCTCCACATTCCGCATCTGTGGGATGTGGGGTTTATAAAATTGACACGAGAAAAATTTCGTTATTTCTTATCTGGTTCAGTCAGAATGGATCTAATATTGTAGTTAGGATTTAGCATTTTATTCATATGAGATAAAAAAAACATTAAAAAAAAATTTATGGACGCTTGATTTTGTAGACGTTGCTCGGATGGAGCTGACAAATAAAGTGGAAAAATTATTCCACTTTATTTCTTCATTAATCATTTTAAAATAACTAATCGCTGAACAGAAGCAAAAACAATTTACCAAGCTCCTCTGCCGGGCCATAGGATAGAAAAACTTCCCCTGCATGCGCTCTTCTTAATGTATCCGAAGAAACCTCAATAACTGACGCCAATGATTCAAGATCCAAATGACTGTATTTCAACAATGCATCAATCCACATTTTTTGTTTGTATTCATTTTGGCAAAATTTGAATCGGATAAAAGGCTCGCTAAATTCAACAATACATCCCATGTCATAACTCCGTAAAAAAAACTTTATTCACGGTAAATTATAGAGATAATTATGAATTTACATATACCATAATTCAGGTATTTTATTTCAATTTCTCGTTTTCTTCAGGAAATAATCCCCCAGCTTGTTGCCTTATACACTGCCGCAGAAATGCTTTTACAATCAAGCTTGTAACGTATTGATTTTGCATGCGTTGCAACCGTTTCAGGTGATATATGTAATTTATCGGCTATTAGTTTGTTTGATAAGCCTTTGGCAATCAAATCAAGGCATTGCTTCTCTCTAACTGTTAGCTGCACGGATGATTGACTGGAGCTTCGTCGCATTATCGTTTTTTTTATCTCGTCACTAGTGGTTAAAATTGACGACCATTTTAATTCGGGAATAACTGCTTGAATTTCGCTTTTCATGGAATCAATAAATTGCCAAATAAATTGTTCAAACTGATCTCTTACTTGATAATAAAGATCCTCGGGATTATCAACTTTATTTTCGTGATAAGTTTCAATAATAAAATCACACTCATAACACTGACGAATCATGGCAAAGGTGGTGTGCATGTTGTACCGCGACTCAAGTATCTTAACTATGGCTGTTTGTAATTCATCGTACTGTACATCGCGCTGAATAAAAAACTCTTTGCCATGGTACAAGCTGCGGGCGTGATCAACATCTCCCCTGCACAAACCCTCTGTTCTGTATGGAATGGACCAAAGATAAAGATTAGAAATATAATAACGCTGGCCATTTCGAAACATAATTGAAATAGAAAAATGCGTGATCTCTTTTGGACAGTTTAGTTGATATATCAGTTGGTCAATTTTCTTTCTGTTTCGAATAGAGTCTGAAAGATGACCGTAGTCATCAAGATTGACACAAATTTGACCGTTTTCATTAATGCTATGCATATAAAATCCTTCATGCTTTCAGTTTATAACCAGTTCGAAACTAATTGATTTAATTTTTCGGGTTGTTCCAACATTGCCAGGTGGCCACAATTTTTAAGATAAATCAGGTTGGAATCTTTTATATTATCTGCGAGGTGCCTGGAGTGGCAATTAAGCATTACTTCATCATTTTCGCCTGCAATTAATAAGGTTGGGCATTCTATTAAAGGTAATAAATCAGATTGATCAGGCTTGTTTATCATTGCTTTCAGTTGATTGTGATAGTTATTTGCGCCTATATCTTGCGCCATCCGTTGTACTAGAGGCAGTATTTCGGAATGCTTTCTAATATCATGAATTGATTTTTTGAAAATAAGACTTATCAACAAATCGAACTTTCCTTTTTGTATCAGCTCAAGCGAGCGTTTTCGATCGATCCTGCCTTGGGCAGAGGTTTCTGTGGCGGCTGTATTAATCAGAATGAGCTTTTCTATCTTTTGGGGGATATAACGAAACAATTCCAGTGCAACATAGCCCCCCATGGAAAATCCCACCAGAGTAAATTTTTCCGGGGCAATTTTTACAAAACGTGAGGCCATATCGCTTATCGAGGGGCATTGAAGTACGTTCACGTGATGCCGTCGAACGGACTGTGGAAGATGATTATCTAACGCTTTCCATAAATTTGAGGTTGCTAAAGCGCCAGGAATGAGTACTATATCCTTGTTCATATCTGTGGTTATATTATTAACAACTGACACTAAGATACCGCATGTTTATAATAATTCAAGCAAAATCTTCATTCATTGGCGAAATATTTTCCATGATCATGGCGTTAGCACGGCATGAAAGCATTGAAGACAGGATCAAAATTTCTGAGTCACAATTGAGAGAACTGCTTTTCCACCCTCAGCCTCGGCATTTTGTCGGCATGGCATTAGTCAATGACAAACTGGCTGGGCTGGTGATGTATAACTACACACATCATAATATTTGTGTCAATTTAACTCCGGGAATATACATCGAAAATCTATATGTATCCTTGGAATTTCGCAAACAAGGTATTGGACGAGCCTTATTTGAATACGTAGCCACCAAAGCAAAAGAGCAGAATTGCTCCCGTATAGAGTGGTGGGTGTCGACTGCTAATCGTGAAGCAAGTTATTTTTATGAAAAAATGGAAGCTACCACGCTATCGAATTGGAATTTATACAAATGCGATCGAGATGGTATCGATCGATTATTAAATCAGGGTGAAATCAATGAGACTATCGGCTCGCAGTAAAGCTTTGTTGGCTGGGGTAACAGGCACTTCTCTACAATGGTATGATTTTGCAATTTTTGGCTATTTTGCGCCAATTATTGCGAATACGTTTTTTCCTGGAGAGGATCGCTTTGCTTCTTTGCTCAGTGTTTTTGGAGTTTTTGCTGTTGGTTATTTGCTCGCGCCTCTCGGTGCTCTGTTTTTTGGTTACGTTGGAGATCATTTCGGACGAAAACGCGCACTAACACTCAGCATACTTGCGATGGCAATACCTACCGCACTGATTAGTCTGGTGCCTGGTTATAAAGTTATCGGTATGGCCGCACCGATTTTGATCACGTTACTACGTGTCATACAAGGTTTTGTTGCCAGTGCCGAGTTTACTGGCTCAGCTATTTTTCTTGTTGAGCACGCCGCGCCCGAAAAAAAAGCTTTTTATGGATGCCTGACCAGCTCAGCATATAGCACGGGTACAATTTTGGCAGGAATATCTGCGTCTTTATTTACTTCATCCTTTATGCCAGAGTGGGCTTGGCGTTTGGGTTTTGCCGTGGCCATTATCGCCGGGATTTTGATTTTTTACGTTCGTGTAAATGTTGAAGAAACGCCAGAATTCAAGGCGCTCGTGCAAGCAGAAAAGCCTGCTCGCCCATTTATAGCCGCTCTCAGAGAAGTGCCTGCATCTGTTATTGGAGTGATTGGCATTGTTTGGCTGGTGAGCATTATGACTTTTGGAACCTATGTATTTGCAGCAACATACCTGCATACATGGTTTAATTTTTCTTTAAGCGTCGCAACGTTAATTATTACCTTCTCTCTTGCAATTGATGCCATATTAGAGCCTTTCGTTGCGATTTGGGCTGATAGAGTTGGTCATTTGAAGATAATCAGGCTTGGTATGATATTGATGATGTTGCTAAGTGTTCCGGTATTCTATGCGTTGTCGTCAGGTAATCTTGTTTTGTCTGTGGCCGGCATGGCAGTCATGTCGATACTGATCGCAATCACATACGCACCACTAAACGCTTACATGGTTTCTTTATTTCCGAAACAATATCGATATAGCGGTTTTGGTGTAGCATTCAACATCAGTATTTCAATTTTTGGTGGTACAACACCTCTGATAATGATGTGGTTGGTTGATAAAAGCGGTAATTTTATAGCACCGGCCTGGTATTATGTATTTGGGGCTTTCATTGGTTTATGCTCGTTGTTGATCTGTGAAAGGGGGCGCAAAAAAGTCCCGAACACAGTAATTTGTGATCAAATACGGACAGTTCTTGAATAGATTCGTTTGTTTTGAAATACTGCCCTTGAATTATCTTGCCAGCCTTTAAAGGAAACCTTATGGATATTGTTCGTCTCGATTTTGAGGAAAAGTTATTTATTACACTTAATGAGCAGAGAGTTGAGCTTATTGCTTATAAAACCAATGAGCAAGGGAATATTAAATTTGGTATTGATGCGCCGCGTAGTATGCGAGTTAACAGGGCAGAAATTCAGAAAAAGTTCATTAAAGCTGTCAAAACGAGTTAGTTTAGAGGCTATTTGGGTTAAACTTATTCATAAGGCGCCGCATCAACTTGCTCTAACCAGGCTTTGATGTATTGACAGGTTTCATCAATAACCGATAGGGCTTGATGATATAACGCATCAAATAATTCACGCTCCCCGGTTTTCCAATAGCGCTCCACATATTGGCAGGCATATTTCATCCGGGTTGTTCCGACATAAACCGCACCACCTTTAATTTTATGAGCCAATTTTTCAACTGCTTCATAATCCTTGTTTGTAAATGCTTGTTTCATTGCAGTCAAATCTTTGGGCATTTCCTGGTTTACAAGCATGGATAACAATTCTTTAACCATTGCCTGGTTGCCACAGTTCTTCAAGGCTTGTTCTTCATCAAGAAGGGCAAACTGACCTAACTGGAACAATTCCGCATCGTTATCAGGCAAATCACGTTTTGTCGAAGTTTTCTCGACAAGAGGTACAGCTCGCCTTGCTGGAATAAATGTTGAGAGTATATCTGCTGCGTGAGCATGTGTTAGTGGCTTGGTTAATACAGCGTCCATGCCAGCTGAGATACAGCGCTCCTTATTATCGTCACCGCCATGAGCAGTAAGGGCTATAATAGGTATGTGATTAGCATCCGGTTTTGTTCGAAGATGGTGTGTTACTTCATAGCCATCCAGGCCTTCGCCAAGCCCAATGTCCATAAAGATTAAGTCGTAATGATTTTTGTTACAAAGCGCCAGAGCGTCCATGCCACCTGCTGCAATATCAACCTGGCACGACATGGCTGACAGTAATGTTTTAGCAGCTATTTGAGCAATACCATTGTCCTCGACGACCAGGACATGCGTTGTCGCATTCCGGGATGCCTCACTGGTTTCATTCGTGCCTGTGTGTTGTTTCAAGGGGGACATATAGGGCTTGTCTATTTTTAAATCTTCCGTTAAATCCATACCCGAATCATCGTCAAGTAACGATTCCTGCAATGGTATAAGGCAAGTAAAGCTTGTTCCCTTTAATGCTTCACTGTTGACATAAATTTCACCGTTCATTTCATCAATGAACTGTTTGACCACGAACAAGCCTAATCCTGCACCTTTATATATGCCTTGGTATGATGGTGTGAGACGTTTGAATTGAAGATAAATTTCTTGCTGTTTATCTTTGGGAATGCCCATGCCGGTATCCGTTACCGTCATTTTTATAACCAATTTTTGATTTTCACGTTTCGCCAGTTCCACGTTGACGGCAACCGAACCTGAATCCGTAAAATTAAGAGCATTGCCTATCAGTTCCAATGCAATGCGGTGCAGTCTGATTTTATCTCCAATAACATAGTTTGGTAGCTCAGGATCCAGGGTTAGTGAAAGTGGCAATTTTTTTTCATTGGCTTTTGCGGCATATAAAGACACAACCCGTTTCAGGGTATCCTTTAAGTGAAATTTTCGTTTAAGCATCGGTATCTCGCCCGAGCTAACCCGAACGGCTTCCAAAACTTCATCCATTAAATCCAGCAACGCATGGCTTGATGCTACCAGATTATCCGCATATTCCTTGATGCGTGGTTCCTGGGACTCTATTTTCAAAATCTCCGAAAACCCAACGATGCCGGAAAGTGGTGTACGAATATCGTGACGCATGTTGGCGAGAAACTCGGATTTAGCCTGGCTTGCAGCTTCAGCAGCCTCTTTCGCATGGCTCAACGTTTTTTCCATCTCTTTGCGATCAGTAATATCAAAAGAAACACCCAACACACCAATGACCTCGCCTTCTTTGTTAAATAAAGGTGATTTTTTAGTTAAAAATATGGAGACGTGATCATTGTTTGCCAGTTGCGATGCTTCCTCACGAGTGAGGGTTTTTTTGCTACGCATCACCGCCAAATCTGATTCACGTAGAATTCCAGCCTCGTGACTCCATGGCATTGCAGCGTCTGTTTTCCCTATCATCTCGGCAGGACTTGAATAGCCGGCTGATATTGCCTGTGCAAGATTGCACCCCTGATAAACTGAGTCTTTATTTTTCCAATACACGTGCCCAGGCAAATTCTCAAGAATGCTTGTCAGGGTGAGCTCAGCCGTTTCTTTTTCAACTTGCGCTTTATACTCTTCAATTTTTCTTGTTGTGATATCAAAAGATATTCCAGCAATACCCGTGATTTCGCCTTTCGAGTTAATCAAGGGGATTTTATGAGTAAGATAGACTGGATTTTCTCCTGATGGGTCAAAGCAATTTTCATCAAAAATACAAGGTACTCCTGAGCGTATCACTTCTATGTCATTTTTTCGGATTTGGTCGGCAAGCGGTTTTGGAAACAGATCATAATCAGTTTTGCCCACAATTTCGTCAGGAGAAGTAAGGCCTACATTCCTGGCCTGAAATGGATTACAGGCCAGGTATTCAAAGTTCGTGTTTTTTGAATAAACATGAACGGGCATCCTTTCAAGGATTTGATTATATAAGTCAGAGAGATTGAAAAGAGGCAAATCCTTTTTTGTCATAAATTTGTCCTGTGATCCCTGTCGGTATAGTTTTTCCACGCATTGTCACAAAAGCACAACCTGTATAATTTGATTCTAGCTTATTTATTTCGTTAGCGATGGTATTAGCATAGACATGCTTAAGAAAATAGGTGGATGGGTTTTGTTTGGAGCATCCGGATGCCATAGCGTAGTTTTGCATAGCTATTAATTCATTTTCTTGCTTGCTCGCACGAGGTTTTCCGCAATCTGATAGTATTGAGTGAAATGGGTTGTCACGAAATGCTTCCAGTTTTTTTCCAGAGTACTGTGGATGAATTGACGTATTAGCCAAAATCAATTTTAACGGATTTTCAGTCAATACCCGATTAATATAGTCTTCTGGCGACTCATTATTGTAAGCATAATTGTCATAAACCTCACCTGATACAACCAGACAATGCTGCGCCAAATATGAGTTGCATGGAAGGAGAGAAAATTCTGAATCATCTCCCTGCATGAGAAAATGAATAACATCATAGCGTTCGGAATCATGAGCTTTAAATCGATTAACAATTAACAAAACAGGGAGTTCTTCTTGAATTGCATGATTAAAGATAATTTCGCTGACGACAAAACAGGGTAATACCGCTCGGTCTTCATCCGCAATTTTGTAAAGTGAGGGTAATACGTCCGTGTAATTTGATTCTTTCGGCAGGTCATGTGCGATATTTATTATAAAATCACAGCCAAACTTACAAACCAGCTGTTGATAATGATGAGCTAATCGTTTGGCTCGGTATTTTGAAACGGAATACTCCGAGGCAATCCGGGGCAGATTTATAGCAACAGGTATGTTGTTGTCTCTTATATTGAAATGAGTTAAAAAGCGACAGGAAATGATAAAAAGAATGTCTTCATTAATATCAAAGATAAGTCCGTGTCTTGCAAAAAAATCTATGATATTTTCAGAACCATCCAGGTTTTTATTGAATGCTTTCGATTGTTTGATTGCTTGCTCCCACTCAATAATAATTCTTTCCAATTGATTCCGCTGGTTGCATAACTGCGTTATGTACCCTTGGAAATCAGTTTTTGAAGTAGCATGAGCTAACCATTTTTTTGCAAGAAGCAGTATTTTGTATGCCCGTATCTGACAAAGATTTTCACCAACCTGTGCATCAAAAGCAGCCAAGTCACCATCTATGAACGTCTTGAGTGCCGTTATTGCAGAATCCATAACCGTTTTCATTAAATAAAGATCGCTTAGTTTTTGTTGTTTGTTAATTAATTGCGAACTTGCAGAATAGGGAAGTAAAGACAGGTTTGTGTATTTTTCCGTAGGTTGGACATCATAATTTGTCATAAGCTGGGCCACCTTATCGTTGTTTAACGTATTTGTAGTAAAAAATCAAAAAGGAAACGGTTCCGCAGGTCATTATGCTTAAAAAATAACCACCAGCAAGTAAGTAATCTTTTATTACAAGTCCGTGAAGTGCTGTGAAAAGCTGAATGACATTAAATCCTGCGAAGGTAAGAAGGGAGACTCCTTGCGCTGATTTGTTCTTTATCAGGGCCATGATTTGCGGTATAAAAAGAGCGGCATTTACCAGCAGGCTGATTGAAAATCCGTATTGAATAACATATTCCATTATTGACATGACTTGCCTTGTTAAATTTTGTCAGGCCATTATAAAGGGAGTGTGATACAAATTCAATACTTGTTGATTAAAAAATAATCAGCTGGAGGCGTATGTATGTGAAGCCATCTACAGAGAAGGCATGCATATTTATTGCAATTGAATGTATCCCAGGATTTATAACGATAACTGAATATTGAGCTGCTTATTAATTTAATCGATGATTTAACGGTGTAGCAGATTTGTAACAAACTGTAGTGGGGTACACGTAGTTTCAGGCTGTTTCAGGCAGTAATTAGCAATTCGTTACATCGCAAGTCACTGATTTAATTATAAATATAACTTGTATTATTTGGCTTCGAACCAAGGTGTCGGGGGTTCGAGTCCCTCCGAGCGCACCATTTAGAATCAATAGCTTAGCTCCAAATCGTGCCACGAAAACCCATTTACTGTGGCAATTTTGTGTCGTAAACACGTTCAGATGCCACTTGTAAATGCTCACTTGAAAGGTGTGCGTAACGCAACACCATTTCATAATTCGCCCAACCACCCAGTTGTTGCAACTCATGCAGAGGTGTACCATTCTGCACGTGCCAGCTTGCCCAGGTATGCCGTAAGTCATGCCAGCGAAAGCTCTCGATTCCTGCTCGAATCAAAGCTTTC
>NZ_JBNVZR010000013.1:0-96168 GCF_052527415.1 Legionella navarrensis
AATTCACATGAAATGGCGGCTGTGTTTATTTATCAATCGCGTTGTATTCGTACTTTAACAATTCGTCTTTTTCCTACCTGGATTACAAGACTTTCATCAGCATTCAATACCATGGCGGCATCCGCAATTCGCTCACCATTCACTTTAACGGCACCCTGCGTAATCATGCGATTGGACTCTGATGTGCTTTTGGTGAGGTCCAGTTGCTTTAACAGCTGGGCTATTGTCTGCTCTGCGGAACATATAATGTTCTGTTCAACGAGGTCAGTTGGAATTTCGCCTTTTTGGAATCGTTCTATAAATGCCTGGTGGGCATCGTCTGCCTGTACCTTATTATGGAAGCGTTCAATAATTTCCTTCGCCAGCTCGATTTTGATGTCGCGTGGATTGGCTCCCTGCTCTACAGATTTTCTTAGCTGAGCAATGTGAGCCAGCGATTTGAAGCTGAGTAAGTCATAGTAGCGCCACATCAACTCATCGCTAATCGACATAATCTTACCGAACATGCTGTCGGCACTTTCACTGATACCAATATAGTTGTTTAGAGACTTAGACATTTTTCGAACCCCGTCCAGGCCTTCTATTAATGGCGTCATCATAACGACCTGCGGTTCGTGGCCGTAATGCTTCTGTAATTCACGGCCCATCAGCAGGTTGAATTTCTGGTCTGCTCCGCCGAGCTCAATATCCGCTTTCAGCTGCACGGAATCGTAACCCACGATCAAAGGATATAGAAATTCGTGAATGGCAATCGGTTGACCACTGCTGTAACGCTTACTGAAGTCATCTCGTTCGAGCATTCTGGCAACTGTATGCGTGGCAGCGAGGCGAATCAAATCGGCGGCGTCCAGTTTCCCCAGCCAGTCAGAATTGAAGCGGACGATTGTTTTTTCGGGATCCAGTATTTTGAAAACCTGGCTTTGATAGGTTTGCGCGTTCGCCAGGACCTCTTCTTTCGAGAGTGGCATGCGGGTCACATTCTTACCTGTGGGATCACCTATCATCGCCGTAAAGTCACCGATCAGGAAAACAACCTGGTGCCCCTGAATCTGGAACTGGCGCATTTTGTTGATCAAAACCGTATGGCCTAAATGGAGATCAGGGGCGGTTGGATCAAAACCCGCCTTGATAATCAATGGCCTGTCTTTGGTTAATTTTTTCTCAAACTCTTGTTCGGGAAGAACTTCTTCACAACCCCGTTTTAATTCAGCACTTATGGACTCTTGATGTATCATAACGTATAAAACCTGTTTTAATGATTGACCTGACTTCTGACAGCGAGTATCTTAGCTCGGTTATTCTGTTCTCGCTAGAGAATTTATCTAACAGTTCTGTCAGGAATGCTCCGTTGTAAAAGGCGAAACATGGATCTACCAACCAATGTCTCATTAGGTAATTCGAGAAAACCATCAAAACTGCTGGCCTTAATTGCGCTTGTGGTCGCGTTTGCGTTGCCGTTTTTACTTGTCAAGACATTCCCGCACAAGCAAATATCGTATGTAACCAGCATTCCTCAGTCCCTGCAGGATTCGCAGGACACCCAGGATGCCGATGAAAGCAATTCATTATTACCGCCAGAGGATGAAAACGGAGACGACGGCGATGAAGAAAGTCCCGCTGAAGAAACCAGGGTGGAACCCGTCAAACCTGTAGCCAAACCCGCAGAACCTGTTGCCAAAACGGCTGAAAAGCCGGTCAAGGCCGCTGAAACCAAACCGGAAAGCGACTGGAAAATAATCAAAACCCGGAGCAAGGACTCTCTGGCCAGCGTATTTAACCGGGTTGGCCTGGGTCCTCAGGCTTTAAGTGCCGTCATGAAAGACAATCCTCATAACAGCACCCTGTCGCGCCTGAAGCCTAATCAGGAAATACAGCTGCTGATAAAAAACAAATCGTTAGAAAAAATGATTATGCCGTACACCACGACGCAATACATTGTGTTTTACCGGGAAGGCAATCGTTATCGCAGCAAGATTAATACGAGAAAAATGAACAGTTATAATCATTTTTTAACTGCTACCGTGAAAGGCTCTCTCTACACCACCGCCAAGCGTCAGAACATACCCTACAAGCTTATTCGCCAAATGACCGAGATTTTTACCTGGGACATCGATTTTTCGAAGGGCGTGCGACAGGGTGACCATTTCAGTATTGTTTATAAGGCGTTCTATATAGAAGACAAGCTGGTCAACACGGGTGATATTCTAGCGGTTTCCTATACCAGTCATGGTAAAACCTTCCAGGCCGTACGGCATACCGACCGCTCGGGTCGAACGGATTACTACAGCCCTCAAGGGAACAGTCTGAAAAAGGCATTTATCCGTTATCCCCTGCGTTTCAGTCATATCAGCTCTACGTTCAGCCTGTCACGCTATCATCCCATTCTTCATTATCGCCGCATGCATAAGGGTATTGATCTCGCCGCGCGTATCGGCACCCCCATCCAGGCTACCGGTGATGGCCGTATTGAGATTATTGGCCGCCAGAACGCCTATGGCAACATGATAAAAATCGCGCATAACAAAAAATACAGCACCATTTACGGACACATGCTTAAGTTTCAAAAAGGCCTAAGCAAGGGCGATTACGTCAAACGCGGCCAGATTATTGGCTACGTCGGCCAGACTGGTCTGGCATCGGGCCCTCATTGTCATTATGAGTTCCATATTAACGGTTCACCCAAAAATCCAGCGACCATCGACCTGCCACGCGGAGATCCTCTCTACGGCCGCGAATTGGCCAGTTTTAAGGCCAATACTCAGACCTTACTGGCACAACTGCATCTTTATGAGCAAGGCCGTCTGGCCAGCGCCAATAAGCCGCCGCATCGAGCCTGACAAACGGGCCGAGCGCAACAAAGCCTAATACCGTTGTAACACCGTATAAAATACGGAAGTTAAAAAAAACAGGCGAAGTATACTGGCGGAGAAAAAAAATAATAATAAGAGAGGATATTTATGCACGATTTAAGTTATTTCCGCGCTCATCAGCATCTTGCGCCATTCTGGGCTGTTAAGCCGCATCCCGGTATACGAGGGTTTATGAGTCAGGCTGATAGAAGTGATCAAATTGGGGATGTGGAGCAGTTAACAGGTAAGGTTTCCGTACTTATTTCCGATCCGGAACATCCGGGCAGGCAGCTGGTGATCTGGGGGCAAACGATGTCACTGCCAAGGGATAAAAGCTGGCTGGTAATAGACGGCACCAAAATCGTATTGTCGGCTGAAAAACAAGCCTCTCCCACAACGCCTATAGGCGCTCCTTCAAGTTCTCCAGCCTTTTTTGCTCAGACTCCTGCCATGAGACCCAGTCAGCCTGATACAGAACATACTATCAAGGCGCAGCTAGCCCGTTTTGAACAGGAAGTGATAGAAAAATATTTCGGACGAGGCGGGCGTGTTGGATTGACATTTGGGGATCAATTAATGTCAATGTCCACACCCGGTTCAGATGAGTATTTGCTGACATATAAAGCGCAGATGTTGGCAGGCACTGATAGCAATGGGCAAGCGAAGATGTTTCAAAATATTAATGAATCAAAACGTATACGGCTGGATTTTTCCCCTGCGGCAGAAGCCAGTTCAAGTTCAGGGTATATGTATTAATGTGTCAATTCCTGTGACGCCACTCACCCCCGTGTGATGTGGTGTGGCGGGAGAGTCTTCTCCCCCTCAAAAACAACCTGCTCAGACTAAGCCTGAACCTCACGGCGATTTAACCTTATAATATTTGTGCTCTATCAATATTGAATCCCAGGATAGGGTGGACAAGGCAATAGTACCGTTTCCATTTAGTTTTGACATGTAATCATCACCCCACAGGCGGAGGCTAATTGGAAGAGCGGGGATTTATTCTCCAGCGTAGCATTGTGCGCAAATCATGGATGGTTCCCCGCCTGCTCGGGGACGACATGTATTGGCATCGCCTGCAATATTTCTACCTGTCAAAACTAAATGGAAATAGTACCAGATCACATATCGACCGGCGGCAGCATGATTTTGCAGAGGCCTGAAGCGTTCGACGATATCCGACAACTCTCCGTTTCCTGCATTCTTGCCAGTGCAAATGTAGTGGAATGATACGCAAAAATCTATCGCCATATAGTCCAATTGTACGCAATGAAATCAACCTAAACACCCGTAGAAACTACGGTAATAACGGGGCAGCACTTTGTTTATAGTCAGCGACTTTAAACAGACTTCAAGGTATGGATACGGCTATGAAAGCACCCATTATTGATTACATTCAACCCTCTGATTTATCAGACTTTCTGAAAGACAATGCGTCCTTTGAACTGGCCTCCGATGGATACGATATCGCAGCATTTCAACAGGATAACGCGATCATTTGTCACTGGTTTGAGCAGTTGCGGTTATTGTTTGAAGGCTGGCTTACCGAGCGTGGTCAAACTATGGATTTATCGGTGCTTGCCATGACCGGCTCCCGCAGCTTTGGCATGTCGTATACCGAGTCTGATTTGGAATGCGCCATCGTCTCGGATAATTTTGACGATTTTCTGCTGTTTGCAGCATTTTTGAATGACCGCTATGTCAAAACGCATGTATTCGAAGCAAAGAAAACGCAGGCCGGTCTGCCCTTGCTTACAATCAGAAAAAGAAGCTCACATTTTCAGTGCCCGCTGCTGGATACGTTATACCCTGATAACGCATTACCCAAACTGGAAGTAACGTTTCGACATCCTTCTGTGCATCAGACAATCCAGCAGGCAGGCGCCTGTTTTTTTGAAAAACTTCCGGAGGATGCTAAAAAAAACTACGTCTATAACAAGCGTTATATAAGTCAATCGCTAAAAAAAGCACAGGAAAGCTCAGACGCCTCCTCTAGACAATCACTCCTGGAATTAAGAGACAACCTGATGCAGGCCATCATGATCTTCAGACAGGGAGCCTTACAGGAAACCCCCGATTTCAATCAGCATGTTTTAAGACAGGCAATCGAATTACAGGCCGGAAACCAAACCGCTTATGGCGATCAGATACCTGAAACTATCGGCCGTGAGTCGGACATATTGATATCGGGCTATTTATCCAAAAATAACCCGGATAACGAACAGTCGTATTTATTTTCCTTACTAAAACAACGACATCGCATGACACCGGATGACTGGGCGTTGGGGCAGGAATGCTTTGAGCGCGACACACCTTTTTTCAATTTCTTTAAAATGCACCGCGACAGCCTGTCCAGCCAGTTAAAAATAGCAGGACAGTATCTTACTGCCGTGCCAATTATTACCTTTAACCATCGGGGGGAACTGTACGTTTTACTGATGGAAAATCCGGGCCTGTATCGTTCGTCGGACGTCAATGAAACAGAATGGACGGCGCACGGAACCAGAGTGGACTCCAGGGAAGAATCCCTTCTGCAAAACAAGGATTTATGGGATTTGTTCCAACACATCAGCCGTGGCGACTCCGTGCAGACAATCCTGCTTGCGGCAGTCTATCGGCGCGTAACGGGTATGGGTATCAACGTCAACCCCGAACACCTGAAGTCTATACATCCCATCGACAGAAAAACCGCTGGATTTGAAGAAGAAAATCCGTTTTACCAGACGTCATATTTTCATCTGCATCTTGGTGATCGCCAGCCTGAACAGATCATCCATTCCTGCCAGGCACCGTCATCCAGCCGCTACGGAAAATGGACGGAATGCTTCAAGGTGAGCGATCTGGTCAGCGCTGTTAAAGAAACACCGCACAAAACAAAAAAACGCGAAAGCTATCAGCTTGAACATCGCGGTAAGCAACTGACCGTTCGCATCACATCCATGCGTTTTATTCTTGCATTGAGCTGCATGACAGATATTGCCAAAGATGATGACATCCAGAGTCCCTGGGATATCGGCGGGCTGTCTACTTTAGAGCGCTCATTGACGTGGATCAAAAATCGCGAAGATGCACGCGTACAAAACACCCTGTTTTCAGAAAAAACCAATATAGTGAGTTCAGCCCGTATTCATGCCTACGCCAACAAAGCGGGTATGAACGAAGAGAACCTGGCCTTGCTCACGCTAAAACGCGAGCGAATCGTGTTGCATCATGTGCTGGCACAACTCACCATCAAAACACAAATACAGGATAAAGATGAGCTAAAAACATTCAGCGATCGGCTCATGGAGCAATATCAGAAGGCGTTTGCTGATTCCTGCGGGCAATACAACGCACAGTATGAAAACACGCATGCCCAATACTGGCAGATTGCGACACAACATCCTCTAGACCGGGATTTACCACTCGACAACAGCCTGTCTCCGGCTGAGCTTGTGGCCTGGGGGGAGATGCATGCTTTATATGAAAAACTCAGCAAAAACGTATTAAGCGATCGACACAAGGCAATTTACCATTTGACGGAGTCGGATCAGAGCATTGCGGTTGCAATTGCCGCCTGCCAGTGCTGGCATCAGAGCACATCCTCAGCTATCAGTCAGGAAGTGGCACGTTTGATTGATCATGATCTGGCCGATGGCAAACTGAAGGCCCTGGAAAGCTGTGCTCTCGATCAACAATATTTTTTTGGCGTCACCGGCCCGGTAGCCAGCGGTAAATCAGTCAGCGAAGGGTTGGCAAAAATCCTGCTGAAGGGGAGACCGGCTGCCTTTATCAGTTCCGATGAATGGAACGATATACTGGTCGCCTGCCTTGATTTGCAACACTACAGCAAACAACGTGGCCCCCTCTCTCTGGCTGAAGCCTGGTTTATTAAAAACCTGATTTGGGATCTGACCGAGACCATGGCTGCCAGTGGCCGAGGCGTTCACGGTATTCAGGAAGCCATGAATCCGGTTTCGCTGCGTATTCCCCCCTCAGCCATCAGCACCGTATTTATCAACACCGCAAAACCGGATCAAGCCGTAGATCGGGTGAAGGCGCGCGGCGAGCGAACCGGTAGATACGTGTCCGGATCGTCAACATTCAGCTCGTATCGCTGGCCATGGCATCAGATTCTACAGGTACTGAACACGGGCATGAGCAAGCGCTCGAATCTCGATATTCGCATCATTGACACCGACATCAGCCATAGCTTCGGCTCTGATGCGGCCTGTATTGCTACGCTGCGAAACCAGGTTCTCAATATTCTTAATCCTGATGCATTTATCGCCATGGTTAATCGCGGTTACATGATAAACCCTGCGCCACAAAATGCAGGAGATGGATGGTTGATGACCACGCCAGATACCGACCGTTTGCAGACAGAACTGGAAAAATTATTTGATGACCAGTATCAGCTCACCATACAAATCAACGGCCAAAACATAAGCCACGCTGAACTATGTCCGAATTCATTCACCAATAACAATAATAAAGGAGTAAAAACCATGTCTGAATTCACCACCTGGGTACATCGCCTGTCCCTGGAAAATACAGCGTACCTGTCGTATTATGGCCATCAGGATCTGTCTGCTGAGGCACGAAGCGCATTGAGTATCACCGGCCGTGATGAGTTTTATGCGATTCGTCAATCGTTGTACCAATTGGCCATTGTGCTGCAAAAAGACAGTGTTGACGATATGAAAGCCGCACTGTTCCAGTCCAATAATGCCGCCGAAGACGGCTTT
Source organism: Legionella navarrensis (assembly GCF_052527415.1). Classification (NCBI taxonomy): domain Bacteria; kingdom Pseudomonadati; phylum Pseudomonadota; class Gammaproteobacteria; order Legionellales; family Legionellaceae; genus Legionella; species Legionella navarrensis. The sequence goes on from NZ_JBNVZR010000013.1 coordinate 7,577, forward strand.
GTATTCCCGGCGATTGCTGACACAGCAGGCCTGTCTCAAAACCTGACTGCACTGAGTAAAATCCGTGACGAGGCACGCAGCAAATATGGCAAAGAACATGCAGACGAACTGTTGATCAAAACCTTTCTCCTGCATGATCTCGGAAAAATGAAAGCGTTTATAGCCATATTCAGACTGGCGCCATTAGAGACTGTTTCTGCCGCCAGCGGTGATCTGTATCTGTACCATTGGATGAAATCACACCCTGAACTGCAGGCCTTTTTTAAGGAGTTTGCCAATTGGGTGGATGTGTTTGACGGTCTGGGCTACAACCCACAAAAGCTGTCTGAAGCGGGCTATGTTGGTCTGTTAACCATCATTAATCAGCATCTGGATAAACTGCAGCAGTTAAACCAAAGCAATCCTGATTATCGTGGGAATAACGTGGAAGTGTATAATGCGTATCTGTTTCAAAAAGCAAAAGCGGCACAGTTACCCCTGTCAGATTTTTCGTTTCTGATTGATGAAGCAACGCGCAGAACGCCCTGGTCCAGCCTGCTGGATGAGCAGAAAAACTACCTGGTCATGTTGATTTGGTACTGCCCCCTGATTTTTGTCAAAGAATTAAAGGATGGCGAACGTGTGCTGGTCGATCCGATTCAGGTTCGTGAGCAGTTTATATCCGAATGGCTCAGCGGAAAGCATCAGAAAATCACCGCCGAATTAACGGACTTTATGATTAACAATATGGAGTCGGACGACTTTCTGTTTTTATTCAATATCACGGGATTGATTCATCACACAGCAGCTCAGGGCGGCAGTCATTTTGCAACACCCTTAAGTACCGAAGAGCTGTTCACCCGTCTCTTTCCCTTCGTGCTGGATGTGGTGAAACATAATCGGCATGATGTGCTGGTACAGGCAGCCAGTGAACGCGGTTTGAATAAATTCCAGGCCCTGCAGGCGGTAGAACTGCCGGCGTCCATGTTTTCTCTGCTGCTGCAAGGCACGAAACCAACGTGGCGAGCCATTGACTTCTCAAGCCCCGACTGCAAGGCAAGCTATCAGCGCTATGTGAGCCAGCTTCAATCCACCGCGGACAGCTCCTGTTCATCAAGCAGCAGCTATCCAATGTTTTTCTCCGCGGCTCGTTCAATCCCCGATATGAGCGTCCCTGTCCCTGTTGAAGACGATAAAAGGCCGGCCCTTCTGTAAGTCGCCTTGACAGTCAGATCCTGACCCATAGCCCATATCAGCGATAGCGTTATATGGGCTACAAAATGAAGTCTGGCGAGCTGGCGGGATATTGACCCGCACTGTGTAGAATGTACAATGCCCCTGATATTCAGACAGAATCAGCCAGACAATCCGAGTTTAAAATGCCAGAACCTTCAAAAACACATTACGAAATACTCCAGGTAGAGTGTACAGCTAACCCTGTTGAGATAAGAAAGTCGTATTTATCGCTGGTAAAAAAAGTGCACCCCGATCATAATCCTCATCCTTCTGCTGGCCAGGCATTCGATAAACTGCAACAGGCATACCTGATACTTAAAGATCCCATCGCGCGGAAAGAATATGACAGACAGCTCATGATAGAGAACTCAGACGAGTATTTAGACAATATTATGGATCTGGCCGTCAGCTGCTGCCCTGTATTTTAAGGCTTGCCGGGGTCACAGCCCTCAGGTAAAGAAATACCGGCAGACCAGAACACTGGCTACCACACCGGCAAAGTCTGCCAGCAAACCAGCTGGTATGGCATGGCGGGTGCGTTTGATGCCAACAGCACCGAAATACACCGCCACCACATAAAACGTGGTTTCCGTGCTGCCCATCATGGTGGCAGCAGTTTTTGCAATGAACGAATTGCCGCCGTGTTCGTGAATCAGATCGGCCATAATCCCGATTGACGCGCTACCGGAGAAAGGGCGAATCAAGGCCAGCGGTAACAGCTCAGACGGCATGCCAATGGCGCTGAGCAATGGCGCCAGCAGCGCGCTGAGCAGGTCAAAAAAACCAGAGGCACGCAACATGCCAACGGCCACCATCATGGCAACCAGATAAGGGATGATGTTGACACTGGTTTCAAAGCCTTGTCTGGCACCGGTCACAAACACATCAAACACACTGACTTTTTTTATCAGCGCGTACAATGGGATGCCGGCCACAAACATCAGCAGCAGCCAGTTGGAAAGATGATTGGCAAAATCAATCATATTGTTCAAGCCTCTTGATGCGATACGCGGGAAGTCTGGCCAGCTGCCTTACCGCAATAATAGCCACTGCGGTTGAACAGAGGGTTGCAACAAGCGAGGTCACGATTACACTGCCTGGATTCAGGCTGCCGTTAGCGGCCAGGTAGGCAATGGCGGTCATGGGTATCAATTGTACGCTGGAGGTGTTGATGGCCAGAAACGTGCACATGGCATTGCTGGCCTGGCCTGCATGTTCATTCAGTTTTTCCAGTTCCTTCATGGCCTGCAGACCAAAAGGCGTAGCCGCATTGCTGATCCCAAGCATGTTAGCGGCAATATTCAGCACCATGGCACCCATGGCAGGATGCTCGGTAGGAACGTCTGGAAACAGTGGTTTCATGATGGGTTTCAGAGCACGCGCGAACAGGTTGACCAGGCCAGACTCTGTTGCAATGGCCATAATACCCATCCACAAGGCCATGATACCAGTCAGACCCAGAGCAATTTCAAAGCCAAGTCTGGCCGACTCGGTGACGGCATGTGCCACCTGATCAATACGTCCCTGAACGGCGCCGACAATCACAGACAGAAATATCATCGACAACCAAATAATATTAAGCATTCCTGTACCTCTGAGCCTTCGCAGGTTAGAATTCGCACATCAACCCCATTCAAGGAGCATCATGAACTCGTTTTCCCGACATTATCGGTTCATACGCATGGCCGCCCTGACAGGTTTTCTGCTGACAGGCTCTCATTCATATGCCCAGCCGCAATCGCCCGAAGCAGCCGATAAAGCGATCGACAAACTATATCACAGCCTTGGCAACAACTCGACCACTATGGCGGAGCGACTGGATGAAATCAGTGCAGGCTTTCTCGGTGTACCGTATGTACTCGGGGCTTTGGGTGAAGGGCCGGAAGGACGCTTTGATCGTTCTCCTCTGTACCGAACGGATGGTTTTGACTGCGAAACATTTGTAGACACCGTGCTGGCGCTGGCTTTTGGGCAAAACAGAGCCTCATTTCAACAGTGTATCAAGAACATTCGCTACCATCAGGGCAAGGTTGATTTTCTCACTCGCAATCATTTTATGTCACTGGACTGGGACGGCCATAATCAGCAACAGGGATATATTAAGGATATAACGCAGACATTCCGTAATAAAGACAATCAGCCGGTTGCGCTGATGGCAACGGCTCTGATCAACAAACCGTCCTGGTATCAGCATTTGACCCTCAGCCACATCAAACTGCCAGGCGCCAGCGAAGCCGAGCGAACAGCCGCCCTTGAAAAACTGCAGGCTGAAGGCAGTCAACTGCCTAAAACGGAAGCGCGCATTCCTTATATTCCCTTCACGGCGCTGTTTGATAAAAACGGTCATCCTGACACACGTTTGATTGCTCAGATTCCTGACGCATCTATTGTTGAAATCGTCAGGCCAAACTGGGATCTGGAAAAGAAAATTGGGACGCGGCTGAATGTTTCTCATCTGGGTTTTGCGTTCTGGAAAGGTGAAACGCTGATTTTCCGGCAGGCTTCGTCTCAGCTTGACAAGGTGATTGATATTCCTTTGATCGAATACCTTGAGCAGATTCGCTCAAGCCCGACCATCAAGGGAATTAATGTTCAGGCCATTCTTCCGCAAAAGCCTTTGGGTAAGAACTGCCGGGTGTATTGATATGGGCCACGGCCTGACCGATATTGCGAGCCCGGCTCAGTTTGAAGCCAGCATCTGAAAAAAACGTCATCCCGAACGCGTTCAGGATGACGTACTTCTTTAAGAGCGACAACAGAGCAAATCTGAAGTATAATATGACATATGAATAATAAATTGACCATAGGAACCATGCCGTGCCGACAGAATGGAAAAACCTGCTCACTCAATTGAATAAAGATGCCGACGCGGTCAGCGGCGAGGATGTAGCGGCATTGCTTGCCGATGATCCCTGTATACCACGAGCCGATCTGGATGGGCTGAGCCCGATGCACTATGCCGCCCTGCACGGGTATGACCGCTGCCTGAGATACCTTTTGCGCAGCCATCCAGCCGTGCAAGACATGGTCAATTATCCCAGTGCTGCGGGCATGACGCCCTTGCACCTCGCCACTCTGGGTGGGGACGAAAACACCGTGGCCTTATTGCTGGAGCACGGAGCGGATCCGCGGTTGAAAAACAAACTGGGACAAACGACTCTGCATACGGCCCTGACCTTTCTGCCTGGCGACAAGGTTCGTGACAAGGCAAAAAAGACCGCCATTTTCAACCTGCTTCGCAGCAAGGATACCAGCTTGATACGCGTGACGGACTTAAGTGGCAATACGGTAGCCCACCAGATGGTACTGGATGATTTCGATGAGTTGCTGGCTGAACTGGCGCAATCAGATGCACGCGATCTGTTACTGAAACCGAATTTTTTTGGCCGCACTCCGCTGCACGTGGCCATCATCAACAATCATGCCCCCTGCGTTGCCGTGCTGACACGAATTCCGGCCTGCCTGCTGGTGAGTGACAGCAACAGACGTCTTCCCCTGCATTATGCGGCGCAGAAAGGCAGTTTAATGATGTTCAGGAGCTGCCTGCCTCCAGGGAAAGAGGCTCTGCAAAAGGACGATTACGGTCTTGATGCACGTGCTATCGCTGAGCAAAACAAGCGGGATGACATCGTAGCCTGTCTCGATGAAATCGCACAGGCAAGTTGTTCATGCTGACATTTTATGTTGACACGCCCTGACGTTTTGAAGCTCAGGAAAATGACAATTGACTGAATGTGTGACACGGAGGAATGTGGAATGCTTAGTCGGATTAATCTGGTGTCCAATGAAGGATTAGAGCACGAAATCGACGAGGATTTATTGTCTCGTGTAAACCATCACCTGGAGGGCATGAACCGATTGATCGATCGCTTCAACCAGCTCCCTCCGGGTTCGCCTGCCGCATCGTATTTGCTGGTACGCCTGTACGAGAGACAAAAGCTCGTTGACGACTCCATTCAAACCGAACTTTCTGTGGTATCCGGTTTATATCCGCCCCTGATAAAACAGTACATTGAATCCTTTCATCATCAGTTCATACCCAGTCTGCAACAGGAGTTTGAGACGCGCGGTGTATTGTCGTTTACCGAGCCTGCGGTAAATCAATGGGATATTGTCACCAATAAACGCGCGGGGAAATTGCCCGAGGCTCATCAGTTTCGACGTGGATCTGAAATCGCCCGTATTCTGGCCGGCATCAACCGAAGCACGCTCTCGAAGCCTTCCATGGAGAATTATTGGCAACTCATGAAAGCGAAGCGGGAAATTGGTTTGCTGTTGACCGGGAGTAAGGCCTTGAGTAAGAGCGAGGAAATGCCGCTTGAAAACCTGATTTTAAAGGTTAACAAAACGATAGAAATGGTGTTATTGAAAAATCCACAGCTGCAGTCCCGCCTCACTCCGGAACCATCGCTCGCGTCAATGGTGATTGAAAACTTCCCTCTGGACAGGCTTGCTGAGATGATAGCACCTCTGGTGATGCCGCGTTCGTCAAGCTCGTCCAGTACGGATGACAACGATCCCTTAACAGACTATTGGGGCAGCATCGGTTATAACGTGCAATACCTCGGTGGCGGCAATGCACATAACATATTGTTGACCGATCCCATAACCGCGGAGCAACGCGTGTTGAAAATCTCCCCTCGATTAGGCAATGCGACACGTTGTGTCGATCGTCTGCGCTATACCGAGGCCAGCGATCATCTGGCAACTTTATATAGTAGCCGATCTGGCCTGCAGACTGAGGATGGAAGATTGTGGACAATGGAAATAACCGAATATTGTGCTCAGGGTGATTTGCTGGCCCACAGCAGACACCAGGTCAACCCACAGGAGCGTTTGCGCAGCGCGGCCGATATGTTTACGCAAATGTCGACTGCGCTGCTCCGGGTGACGCGTAACAATGCCTTGTTTGTCGATATGAAACCGGGTAATTTTTTGATTAATGCGGCGGGTCGTCTGGTGATAGCAGACACAAAATCGTTTCTGGACACGCCAGGCAAAACCTTCAGTCAGGCCCAACTGCATAGCGATCAGAGCGCTTTGATTACGGCAGGTTTCAGCCCGCCGGAGCTGGCACGAAGAAGGGATTCGTCCCACACCGACAAGCACCACGCGTATCTGATGGGGTTGAATCTGTATCTGTACCTGACACAAAAACCTTATGAAGCAATTATTGACGGCCTGAATGTAAATCCAGATGCGATTCGTTTTGATGATCCTGTGTTCGCCTCGAAGGAAGGGCAGGAATATCAACGCTTGATTGAGGGCCTGTTGCAGCCCGATCCCTCTCAGCGTCTGGGCTTGCTGGAAGCCCAATCTCACTTGCTGCAGATTAGACAGCTTCCTGCGATTACGCCATCGCCTTCATTCGCGGCCTCGTCCAGTGTACCCAGCCTGGCTCCTCCCCCGGACGATGCGACGCCACATCATACGCCGGCAAAGCATGAAGAATACCGATGGCTTATCGTGTTTATACGTGTTTTGCATGAAAATTTTGCCAAAATGGGCACGGCAGGCAGGTGCCCGAAAAACATTGAAAAAATGTTAAACAGCCGATCCTTAGGAGAAATAGGCGCGATAGCCTATAGCCAGAGCAGCAGAAAGAAACCCTTGAGACGCGATGAGAAAATACACGAGTTATATGGCGTGTTATCCCAATTCGCACGCCCCGGCGCCGATCCACGCACGATTTTAGAAGAAGTCAGCAACCTGATTAAGCCCGAAGCACCAGCCATACGTATGAGGCCAAACTAATGCCTTGTCAATTGGCTCAAATAATACAATAGGTGCCAATCGCTATCGTGCGGTTGTGTGGCAGTTTGTAGAATTCGATATTCAGATTGGCTGAATAGTTACGCATCAGGAAAACAAACAGTTTTTCCTGCCAGTAGAAGGTCAGTGTTTTTTTGGTTTTTGATGCCATGATGTTGGGTATTTCTACCAGATAGGTGGCTCGGTCCAGCTGCAGTTCAAAGGGCAGCAGCTGTTTTTCATTTAAAACACCCAGGGCCTTCGGAATCGCGATGGTGTCCATAAAACCATAATGCAGAGTCAATTGACAAATCCTGTGATCCAGCGTTTGCAGCTCAAATCGATTTTTCAGATGAACGTGCGGGATGTTTTCAACCACGTAATTTACAATCAGGATATTTTCTGGAACCGCCATGCTCAGTTTGAGGAAATGCAGAAAGCTACCGCCGCTGCGATCGTAGGTGTCTGTGATAAAAATGGCCGTCAACCCATGCAGCTGATTCAGTGACTTATAATGCAGCTGCTTGATAATCTTGAAAATACTTTCCTGCTTCATGTAAAAATTGGTCTTTAAATAATGCAGGCCTGAATTCCAGGTATGCATAACCGTCGCCACCAGCAACGCAAAACCGGTAGGAACCCAGCCACCGGTGAGGAACTTATGTGAGTTAGCGCCGAGAAAAGCCAAATCCACCAGAATAAACCCACTGAAAACCAGAATGCTGCGCGGTAATGACCAGTTCCAGACCTTGATGGAGGCATAGGACACCAGAATCGTAACCATCAACATCGTCAGATTCACAGCAATACCATAGGCATGCGCGAGGCCGGCGGAGTTTTCAAACACATAGACCAGCATCAGCGTTCCTATCAACAGCAGCACGTTCATCTGGGGTATGTAAATCTGGCCGGCATGTGCCTTAGACGTCTGGATGATCGGAATTTTAGGATAGAGCCCTAACAAAATAGCCTGTTTGGTCAAGGAGAAAGTGGCTGAAATAACAGCCTGTGACGCAATGACGGTGGCCAGGGTTGAGATTACCAGCAGGGGAATAAAAAACCAGTCTGGTGCGAGAGCATAAAATGGGTTTGCAATCGCCTCGGGATGCTGCATGAGATTAGCTCCCTGTCCGAGGTAATTCAGAATCAGACAGGGAAAGGCCACAAAGAACCAGCTTATGCGAATAGCGTCTTTACCAAAAGCCCCCATGTCCGCATACAGCGCCTCGCCACCGGTAACAACCAGAAACACCCCACCCAGCAGAAAAAATCCCTTCATGCCGTTATCATACAAAAACTCAAAGGCATAATAGGGGTGAAAGGCCTTCAGTACGTAGGGGTATTGGATAACCTGAACCACGCCAAGAATGGCAATGGTTATGAACCAGACAAACAAAATGGGGCCAAAGGCATTACCAATTTTCCCCGTTCCCCAGGATTGAAAGGCAAAAACCAAAAAAAGAATAATGCACGAGAGCACCTGAACCATATCCTCAAAACGCGATGAGATCATTTCCAGGCCTTCGATGGCGCTGATCACCGATATCGCGGGTGTCAGCATCGCATCTCCCAGCAACAGACCGGCGCCAAAAATGGCAATAAGATAAAACAAACCAGCCCGTTTCGTGTTTTTTTGCTTTATCAGCGCCAGCAGAGCCAGAATACCGCCTTCCCCATCGTTATCAGCACGAAATACCAGCACCAGATATTTCAATGAAATCACGATGATCAAAGACCAGACAATAAGCGACAGAACACCGAGAATATCCAGTGAGGACAGCGAAAGGCCACTCAGGGTTTCGCGCATGGCATACAATGGGCTGGTACCAATATCACCAAACACCACCCCCAGCGAGCCCACCACCAGACCCAGTGAGACTTTTTTGTTATGCATCAGATTTTTGTTTCTGCTTTATTCAGGACATCATCAGAATATAAACCAAACCAGGATTTAAAGCGAAGAAATGTTATGATTGCGAATTACACGTAGATCCTTGATAATAAAAAGTCTATCAGCGAGAGGAGCGGACATGACAAGCAGACGATTTGCGAAGCATCTGGCAGGTGTCAGCCTCTTATCGCTTATTTTATCGGGTTGTTTCCATCCTCCGTTTAATAACTTCAAGCCCTATAACAGGGCACCCAAAGACGCGGTCATTGGCGCAGGAGTTGGTACTGTGATTGGAGCGGCAGCTGGTACGCCCCTGATAGGGACAGGAGTGGGCGCCGTCGCCTTTACCGCCCGGGGACTGTACAAGGACAGCAGAGCCAACGTGTTGCGCGAACTGAAACGGGCGACCATACAATACGTTAATTATGGCGATACACATACCCTGATCGTGCCCACTGATCGCTTTTATGTATTTAATTCATCCCGGCTGAACGAAGCCTGTTACCCAGGCCTGGTACTCATTGCTAAATTACTGCGGTTCTATCCCAACAGCACGATATACGTGGCAGGATTTACAGACAATATCGGCACCAGATACCATAAAAACAAACTGTCCCAGGCGCGTGCGGAAACCATGCTGACCTTCCTGTGGGCCAACGGCATCCAGGCACAGCGGTTAAGTGCTGAGGGCTATGGTGACAAACACGATGTTTCGGATAACAGTATCGTGCATGGAAGCGCTCAAAACAGGCGCATTGAAATCCAGTGGTTTAATAACCCGGCGCCTCAGGCTTCCCGCGCCATGCCTTATTCTGGTGCGACCAAATAAGCGGATTGACCATGAACTCACGATTTTTAGGTGGTATTCTCCTCATCGTAGGAACGTCTGTTGGGGGAGGCATGCTTGCTCTTCCTGTCGCTAATGTTGCCGCAGGATTCTGGTTGTCTTCACTGATGCTGATTCTTTGCTGGGGCATCATGACCCTCGGCGCTCTGTTTATTCTGGAAGCCAGTCTTTATCTGCCACGGGGCACTCATATGGTTTCCATGGCGGCAGCGACGCTGGGGAATCCAGGCCTTGTTCTGGCCTGGGGCAGTTATCTTTTTCTGCTGTATACCTTGTTATCGGCCTATATTTCCGGCGGCGCAGACGTGCTGGGCAGTCTGGTGGTCACAAGCGGCCTGTCCCTGACAGGCTGGCAGGCCAGCACGCTGTTCACTCTGATATTTGGCCTGATTGTGTATGGCGGTATTCGCCGGGTTGACCTGCTCAATCGTGTGCTGATGTTTGGCAAGCTGGCAGCTTTTGGCCTGCTGACACTGATGATAGCGCCACATGTCAATCTCCATGGTCTGAGTGGCGGCAGCGCACGCTTCATTACAGGCAGCGTCATGATTTTGATTACGTCCTTTGGTTTCGCCATCATCGTGCCCAATCTGCGGGATTACTTCAATGACGATCTGAAAACCCTGAAAAAAGTTGTGCTCATCGGCTCGCTGATCCCACTGCTATGTTATCTGGCCTGGGACGCGGTTATCATTGGCAGCCTGCCCACGGAGGAATTGACCCGGCTGATGAGCAGTGATCACAGCACCAGTGAACTGGCCGCGATTTTGTCAGATACCGTCAACAGCAGCCTGATTAGTTCCAGTTTCAATTTTTTTACATCAATCTGCATGTTAACCGCATTTCTCGGGGTTTCTCTGTGCCTGATAAGCTTTCTGGCCGATGGCTTGCGGGTGGAGCAACGCGGCTGGGTGGGACTGGCTTTGTTCCTGCTGACGTTTCTGCCGCCCCTGCTGATTGTAATCTATTATCCCGGGGCTTATCTGCAGGCATTAAATTACGCAGGAATATTCTGTGTGATTTTGTTATTGCTTCTGCCTGCCTTGATGACTTTATACGGGCGTCGAAAGTATAAGACAGATTTTCGGGTGCCGGGTGGACAATTGACCCAATGGCTTGTTATTGTGTGCTCTACCGGTTTGCTCATTCATTCCGGATGGCAATTATTCTACACGGTATCTTGACAGCAATTCCCTTGATACGATACCATAATTGAATTATATTTAACCAAAGAGCTTTAAATTAGTGCTTAACTCGAAATTCATTGGTGGGCTTTTACTGATTGTGGGTACCTCCATTGGCGGAGGCATGCTTGCGCTGCCAGTGTCCACAGCCGAGGTCGGATTTTCCAATTCACTGGTTTTTCTTGTGTTATGCTGGCTCATCATGACCACCGGCGCCCTGTTGATTCTCGAAGTTAATCTGCGTCTTCCTGCTGGCAGCAACATGGTTTCCATGGCCAGACATACCTTGGGATTACCCGGCCAGATTGTTGCCTGGTGCGCGTATCTTGTGCTGCTCTATGCCTTACTGGCTGCTTATATTTCCGGTGGCAGCGATGTGTTTCATGGTCTGCTGAGTCAAGTGAATATTAACATGCCGGAATGGATAACATCACTGCTGTTTACCGGTGTTTTCAGTCTGGTGGTTTATGGTGGTATTCGTTCCGTTGATTACGTGAACCGGGGGCTGATGTTTGGTAAGCTTGGCGTGTACTTACTGCTGGTGATCATTATCAGCCCTCATGTTGATTTATCTACCCTGAGTGGCGGCTCGCTGAAGGCCATTACCGGCAGCCTGATGATCCTCGTCACGTCATTTGGATTTGCTTCCATTGTGCCCAGTCTGCGTGACTATTTTCAGGATGACGTTGTCTCCTTACGCAAGGTTATTTTATTCGGCTCGCTGGTACCGTTAAGCTGTTATATCCTGTGGGACGCAGTGATCATGGGTACGGTGCAGCGCGAAGGCAGTGATGGCCTGATTGCCTTGATGAATAATGAGCATGCAACCAGTGGTCTGACGCAGGCACTGAGCACGGCTGTACAGAGCTCGCTGATCAGCGGCTTTTTTGGCTTTTTCACCTCGATTTGCATGATCACAGCCTTTCTGGGTGTATCTATTGGCTTATTCGATTTTCTGGCTGATGGTCTGACACTGAAAAAGACCGGGCTGCAGGGGAAAGGGACGCTGGCCTTAACATTCCTGCCACCGCTGGCAATTGTCCTGTTCAACCCAGGCATCTATCTGCATGCTCTGGGTTATGCGGGCATCTGCTGCGTTATTCTGCTTCTGCTACTGCCTTCCCTGATGACGTGGCAAGCACGTCGCCTGGATCCTGACAGCAGCAATCGCCTTGTGCCCGGTGGCAACAAAACACTGACGGTACTTATTGTGGCGGCCGTGATGATTCTGTTACAGCAGATACTGATGTAACATTCCGCCGAACCATGACCGCTTCTACTCTGCCTTGTTTTCCTGCTATCATTCCTTTTTTTCCTTGATACTCATCACGTGCTCACTCAATCCTGTGAAACCCTGTCTGGAGTTGGTCCGGCCATAGCCGACAGGCTGGCCCGCTGTGGCATTAAAACCATTGCTGATCTGCTGTTTCATCTGCCCTATCGCTATCAGGACCGAACGCGCATCACGCCGGTTCAGGATTTACGCCTGAACGATTATGCGGTCGTCAGCGGACGCATCACCAAAACAGAAGTGACCTATGGCAAGCGGATGATGCTGTATTGCTACGTGGAGGATAAAACCGGCCTGATTCGGCTGCGTTTTTTTCACTTTAATAAACAGCAGGCCAAAGCCTTGAGTGAAGGCAGCTGGATACGTGCGTTTGGCGAAGTGCGCCAGTTCACCCACCAAAAAGAAATGATTCATCCGGAATACCGCCTGCTGGATAACGAACACGAGCAGGTCATGGAAGAAACCCTGACGCCCATTTATCCTCTGACGGAAGGACTGAGTCAAAGCCGCCTGCGCCAGCTGGTCAGGCTTGCGCTGGCCGATTACAAAGCAGGGATGACAGATCTGGAATGGATGAGCGAGGAGCAACTGCAGGCCCATAATTTTCTGCCACTGGCCAACGCGATTGAGCTGTTACACAGCCCTCCGCCGGATACATCTGTCCAGGCGCTGGAAGAAGGCCGTCATCCTGCTCTGCAACGCATGGTCTTTGACGAATTGCTGGCACAACGCCTGAGCATGCAGTTTGCCCGGCAGCATCTTCAGCGTCTGACGGCGCCGGTCATACCCATCGAGACCAGGCTGCGGTCGCAGTTTCTGGCTCAGCTGCCCTTTGCGCTGACTGGCGCACAGGAAAAAGTCTGTGCCGAGATAGCCCACGATTTAACGCTGGACAAACCCATGCTGCGGCTGGTGCAAGGCGATGTGGGCTGTGGGAAAACAACCGTGGCCGCACTGGCGGCTCTGCAGGTCATTGCCCATGGTTATCAGGCGGCACTGATGGTACCGACGGATTTGCTCAGCGAACAGCACATGTTGAATCTGCAACGCTGGCTGGCTCCCCTGGGGATTAACTGCCGTCGCCTGAGTGGAAAAATGAAAGCCAGGGAACGCCGTGAAACCCTGGCCAGTCTGGCTGCCAATGAGTGCCAGCTGCTGATAGGCACGCATGCTCTGTTTCAGGATGGTGTTGAGTTTCACAGACTGGGATTAATTATTATCGACGAACAACACCGCTTTGGAGTAGAACAGCGTTTGCTGCTACAGCAAAAAGGTCAGCAGGATAACAGCATCCCCCATCAACTGCTCATGACGGCTACTCCTATTCCCAGAACGCTGGCCATGACCCAGTTTGCTCATCTGGATATATCCGTCATTGACGAGCTGCCTCCGGGGCGCATTCCCATCAACACCGCGATTATCAACCAGGCAAAACGTGAACCGATTATTCAACGCCTGGAAGCAGCCATTCAGGAAGGCAAGCAGGCTTACTGGGTTTGTACTCTGATAGAAGAATCGGAAGCCATGCAATGCACCGCAGCGACCATAACCGCGGAAACCCTGCAAAAGCAATTACCACAGACCCGGGTTGGTCTGGTTCACGGACGCATGAAGGCGGTGGAAAAAGAAGCCACCATGGCCGCGTTCAAGCAGGGCGAACTCGATCTGCTGGTTGCTACCACCGTCATTGAAGTCGGAGTGGATGTGCCCAATGCCAGCCTGATGATCATTGAAAATGCCGAACGTCTTGGTCTGTCCCAGCTGCATCAGCTTCGTGGCCGCGTCGGCCGCGGTAACCAGCAATCTCATTGTCTGTTATTGTACCAGACTCCCCTCTCATCTGTGGGCACCGAGCGGCTGCGCATCATGCGCGCAACCAACGACGGCTTTCTAATCGCAGAAAAGGATTTGCAGTTACGCGGCGCCGGTGAAGTGCTGGGCACGCGCCAGACCGGCTATCGCAGCTTCAGACTGGCCGATCTGACTCGCGACAGCGCATTGCTTCCCGCTGTTGCGGAAATGGCCCGGGAATTACTGCACAAGAGTCCCGCTACCGCCCAAAAAATAGCCCGGCGCTGGCTGGGCGACTTTGAACAGTTCCTGCAGGGCTGATGTCTTGTTTCTGTACAATCCTTGATCCAAAAATCGACTATACTGAAATGCAGGAGACCATGATGCCCGTGCGTCGCGACGAGTGAATCGGCCTTTCAGCCCATTCAGGAGAGACGGTTTGACAACAACACTGGGAACAGAGAGCATACCGTTGACAGGCAGGTTCGAATCCGCTGATCTGTCAAAACTTGTTTACATGGAGCAGATAAGGCTTATCGGCAGACAGACCCCTGCTATCATGCTTGGCGAGATCTTTGCCTCCGGCTTTCTTTGTTTTGCTCTCTGGAATGTATTCCCTCACTGGCAATTAATTTACTGGATGGCCTTTATACTGTTTACGTCTGTCTGGAACCGCAGTTTTCTGGCCTGGTATGTTCAAAAAATCAAGCCCAATGATTCAACCAGAATCTGGACTGCCCTGTTTTTAATCGGCGCTTTTTGTTCAGGTATTGGCTGGGGAATCACGGGACTGATTTTTATGAACACTCCGGAATTACTCCATCAAACCTTCGTTGTCTTCATTCTGCTGGGCGTAACCGCGGGTGCCAGCACGTATTATTCGTCTATTCCCAGTTCATATACATTGTTTCTGTTGCCAGCCATTCTGCCCTTTTCATACTGGTTATTTACTCAGGGAACCTCATATTTGTTTCTGGGAGTGGGCAGTCTGATATTTGTTACGGCCATGTTGATCAGTTCATTTTACGCCTCGCGACTGCTCAAATCGGCCATTACATTACAGTTTGAATTGCGCAACATGGATTACGATAACAAGCTGCTGGAAAAAAAAGTAGCGGATCGCACGGCCGCTCTGGAAAAGGCACTCGACTTCACCAAGTCCACGCTGGAGTCAACTACCGACGGCATCATGATGATTGACAGTGCCGGAAGGATTGAATATTTCAATCAAAAATTTCTGAGCATGTGGAAAATCACAAGACAACAGATTGCCAGTCAACGCACTGACCGGGTTATTCAGCTGATTGCGACACAGCTGAAGCAACCGGATGATCTTCTGATGAACATCAAACAGGTGAGCCTGAATAACGGGATTGAAACCTATATGGACCTTGATTTTATCG
This sequence comes from Legionella navarrensis, assembly GCF_052527415.1. Taxonomy (NCBI): domain Bacteria; kingdom Pseudomonadati; phylum Pseudomonadota; class Gammaproteobacteria; order Legionellales; family Legionellaceae; genus Legionella; species Legionella navarrensis. Next base: position 22,950 of record NZ_JBNVZR010000013.1, read on the forward strand.
ATGGCAAGGTGTTTGAATGTTATTCCAAACCTCACTGGCATGAAGGTGAGATTATCGGGCACGTATGGAGCTTTCGCGATGTCACGGTACGTAACAAACTGGCTCATCGAGCCAATCACGATCAATTGACCGATTTGCCCAATCGCTCACTGTTTTATGACCGTATCGAACAGGGCATTGTTTTCGCCAAGAGGCGGCACACGCAACTGACCCTGCTGTTTATTGATCTGGATAACTTCAAAACAATTAATGATACGCTGGGGCATAGCGCGGGCGATTTGTTACTCAAAGAGATCGCCCGACGCTTGAAAGAAAGCATCCGTGACAGCGACACGGTGGCACGTTTTGGCGGAGATGAATTTGTTATTTTACTTGTTGAAAGTGAGCAGACGGGTATTTTACAGCTGTCGCAGTCGCTGCTGAAGAAAATCTCCGAGCCGGTAAGGCTGAACACCCAGGATGTGGTTATTTCGGCCAGTATTGGCATCAGCATGTACCCAAAAGATGGGGATAATGCCATGTCGCTGCTCAAAAATGCTGATATGGCGATGTACCTTGCCAAGAAAAAGGGACGTAATAATGTCCAGTTTTATAATGAGATCATTTACCAGCAATCCATCGATCAGTTAAAGACTCAAACGGAATTATACGATGCTCTGGTTAATAAGGAATTTTTTATCGAGTACCAGCCGATTATCTCGCTAAAGGATGCCAGCGTCACCGGCGCGGAAGCTCTGGTTCGCTGGCATCATCCCAGCCGAGGGGTGATTTACCCGGGAGATTTTATTCCACTTGCTGAAAAAAACGGGATCATCTACCAGCTCGGCTCATGGGTGTTTCATGAGGCCTGCCAGCAAATCAAACGCTGGCATAACGAGGGTCAATATATCTGCATGTGCATTAATATATCCTACGCACAAATGAAAGGTACGATCTTCAGCGACATGGTGGAAAAATCACTGACAGAGTTTGATCTGGATGCCAGGTATCTTGAGCTGGAATTCACAGAAAAAGCAATCATGGAAAACATCGATCAAATCAAGGAAACCCTTTCTCGCTTCAATAAAATGGGTATCCAGATGGCGATAGATAATTTTGGCATAGGTTACTCCAGCATTAATTATCTCAAGGCGTTTCCCATCAACAAACTGAAAATTGATCGCTCGTTTATCAGTCAATGCGACTCGGATCCCGATAAACAGAGCATCATAAAAACCATCATATCTCTGGGGAAAAATCTGAATTTAACGCTGCTGGCAGAAGGTGTTGAAACGCTGGCGGAACTGCGTTTTCTCAAGGAAAATGGCTGCAACGAAGTCCAGGGAAATTTATTCAGCCAGTCGGTAAACAATGCGGTATTCATGGATATCCTGACCCATGATTTCAAAAAAATTATTTTTGATGCGGATATGCCTGAGAAAAATTGATATCATGCCTTAAGCCCGGAAAAAACTAATCCCATGTCGAGAGATGAATGACTGAACGCTACTGGCAGGCTAAAAAAATCACACTGATCGGTGCAGGCATCAACGCCCTGCTGGGTATTATAAAAGTCATAGGCGGCTGGGTGTTTCATTCACACGCGCTGCTTGCGGATGGCGTACACTCGTTTTCTGATCTGTTCACCGACATCATGGTCTTGTTTGCATCCAAATACGGCAGCCAGGATGCTGATGAAAAACATCCTTACGGCCACCAGCGCATCGAAACCGCTGCCACGCTGTTACTGGCGATGCTGCTCATACTGGCGGGCTTCGGGATTGCCTGGGACGCCATTGATGAACTCATCAGCAAAAGCAGCGACATGCCCGGCTGGTGGGCTTTGCCTATTGCCCTGATCTCAATCCTGGCTAATGAACTCTTATTTCACTACACCCAACACGTTGGCAGACGAATCAAATCACAACTGATCATCGCCAACGCCTGGCATCATCGCTCAGACGCAGCCTCCTCGGTTGTCGTGACGCTTGGTCTGCTGGGCAGTCTGGCCGGCTTTGTCTACCTTGATGCTCTGGCCGCCGTTATTGTTGGTGGGATGATCATCCAGATGGGTCTGTCTTATGGCTGGAACAGCGTTAAGGAACTGGTGGATACCTCCGTTGAACCCGAGGTTCTGCTTCAGCTGGAAAAAATTATCCAGGCTGTTGACGGTGTCGAAAAAATCCACCAGCTGCGCAGCCGCTCAATGGGCAGCGACATTCTCGTTGACGTACACATCCTGGTATCGCCCTGTATATCTGTATCAGAAGGCCACTTCATTGCCCAACACGTGCATCAGGCCCTGATAACCCAGCTGGATCACGTCAAGGATGTAACCGTGCACGTGGATCCGGAAGATGATGAAACAAATTGTCCGTCCATACACTTGCCCAGTCGCAGCACGATTGAAAAAAACCTGCTTTTACCCTGGAAACAGCAATTTTCATCGATTCGATACTGGCGTTTACATTACCTTGATGGCACAATGCGCATCGATCTGATACTGGACACCCATGTTGACAGGGCGGATGAACTCCGTGCCCGCATCAACTCGGACTTAAGCCATTTTCCCGAGATCAAAAGCGTTCGCCTGTTCTCTGAACACAGGGTTCTGGATACTCACTAAACGAGAATATTATGCTGGCCACGGCCGCCTCATTGAAATTAATTTTTGCTCTGATCATTGTCGCCATTATTTTGCTGGCTGGCTGGTACCCCTTTAAAAAGAGAGCCAGCTCTGATGGTGAGCACTTTGACTTCCCGATCGGCGAAACGCTGGCGACCGGTGTTTTTCTGGGAGCGGCCCTCATGCACATGCTGCCGGAAGCCAATACGGAATTCAACCAGATGGGATTCCATTATCCCTATGCCTTCATTATCACCGGTGCCGTGTTTCTGTTTTTTTTATGGTTTGAACACCTGGGTAAGGAGTTGTACCACCACCATGAAACCAATCATCCGGCCTTTGCAATCCTGGCCTGGGCCATGCTGTCCATTCACTCGCTCATGCTGGGGGCGGCGCTTGGCCTGAACCATAACCGCTCGCTGGTTATCATGCTGTTTATCGCCATTATTATTCATAAATGGGCTGAAAGCTTTGCCATCGCCATGCAGTTAAACAAAAGCTCGCTCAGCCGCCGGAACAGCCTGTTATTTTTTATCAGCTTCAGCATGATGACCCCGCTGGGTATCTTTATTGGCTGGTATTTTGACCATGGCATCGAAACCCATTCCCTGTTTGATCCCATTCTCATTGCTGCGTCTGCCGGTACGTTTTTGTACCTCGGTACGCTGCACGGCCTCGAACGCTGCGTTATGGTCGAACGCTGCTGCAATCTGCGTGATTTCAGCTACGTCATCATAGGTTTTCTGCTTATGGCATCTGTTGCGGCTTATACCTGATCAAAACTTCAGTCTATACTATGTACATATAGTCAAACGGAGTGAGGCAGGGAAATGAGCCGAGTCAAAAAGGGAAAACACCACACGGAAGCCATGGGGCTGATTAACAGACCCAAATCTCAGAATACTCTCCAGCATAAACAGCACTACGACAGAATAGCCTGCGTCTTCCAGGGCGGCGGTGCTCTGGGAGCCTATCAGGTCGGTGCTTACCGCGCCTTACAGGAAAACGGCTACACCCCCAATTATCTGGCCGGCGTATCCATTGGCGCCATTAACTGCGCGATTATTGCCGGAAATCCACGCGAGAAGCACCTGGAAAAACTGCATGCGTTCTGGGATTTGATTACGCCGCGGCTGCTGACGGATATGTTCATGGATGATTACACAAGTTTCGACATCACCCATCACATGCACAACCGGATGGGAGCGATGCGAGCCTTGATGTGTGGACTGGACGGCTTTTTCAAACCACGATTTCCACCGCCAACTCTCTTTTCGGAAGATACACCCGACAAGCTGAGTTATTACGACACATCGGAGTTGAAAAACACGCTGGAAAATCTGATTGATTTTGATTTAATCAATCAAAAAAAAGTGACGCTTTGTCTTGGCGCAGTAAACGTGGTGTCGGGTGAGATGATTTTTTTCAACAATCAGAAAATGGAAATCACAGCGGATCATGTAATGGCCAGCGGAGCGCTGCCACCTGGCTTCCCAGCTATCAAAATTGGCGATGATTATTTTTGGGATGGTGGTATTTACGCCAATACGCCTCTGGTTACGGTGATGGATGCTCTGCCTGAGCTGGACACGCTGTGTTTCGTGGTCGATTGTTTCAAGCTGCAGGGGAAACTGCCCAAAAATATGGATCAGATGGAAGAGCGGCAAAAGGATATCCGCTACGCCAGCCACTCCCGCCGTTTAACCAATGTGTACGCCAGTCGCCAAAACCTGCAGATAGCGATTGAATATCTGGGTAAAAAATTACCGGCAAAACTACGCAATGATCCGGAGATTCAGCAAATTCTCGCCCTGGGGCACGCGAAGCGGTTTAGCGTGGTACACGTTATTTACGAGGGAACGCCCTACACCCACTCCTTCAAGGATTATAATTTTGTGCGCTCTGCCATTGATTACCGCATGGAGGCGGGTTACAAAAATACTGTTGATATTCTCAAAAACCGCGAATGGGAAAAACAAACCTGCCAGACCATGGCCTGCTCTATCTATGGTGTACCGCCCAGCTATTTTGAGCAGCATTAGAGCGTCGAATGATTTAACGCAGCATGTTGGGCCTTGGCCTAATGGCACTACCTTAAGGATAAAATCCTATCCTCCAACGTCCCGCGACTTGTTCGCGGGATCCAGAAATCTACGCACAGAGCAAGATTCATGGATCCCGCGAACAAGTCGCGGGACGTAGGATTGGTAAAATCTTATCCAAAATTACTTAAGGTATCGAGGCTAATTGTTGGGCCCTGGCCCAACCTGCTGCCAGTGCCTCATTAACATTCAATCCCGGCGCTTATAGATCAAAAACCTTGTTGATAGACAGGGTTAATGCCTGAGTACCTACACGCATCGTATCTTTGGTGAATAAAGTGCCTGACGTCGTGTATGCGGTTGAACCCACACTGGATGAATTGGTGAAAGCCTGTTTGTGCGGCGTTTCGTTGTTGCCTGTCATGGCATAGGTGTAGGATGCATCCACGAACCAGGTAGGGCTGATGAAGTACGTCATACCCAGCTGAGCGGCGCCACCCCAGGCCCAGATCGTCGGGGATGAATAACTGACCAGCCCGGTCACGTTGACTGTCACACCTTCATAGTCAGCATAGCCGATGGAATAATAGTTCTTTGAACGCAGGTTAAATAAGGAAGGACCGGCTCCCAGGTACACAAATTTATTACCAAAAGAGCGCCCAATAAACGCCAGCAGAGACATTTCATGACTGGTGGTTGCCTGAACAGAATCAGCAATCACGTAACCGTAAAGTGAACTGGTTGCTCCTGTACTGCTGACCATCGTTCCTGTCTGTGGAATATACAGATCGGAGTTGGTTGCCGTAGCTCCGAGATATTGATAGGAAAATTTAATCCCAAAGAGATTATCAGTCCCTGCGAAATGCTTAAAATAACCAAGCTGCACTTCTGGTGCAAATGTGTTGTCCGTATTATGGAACGGAGCACCGGTTCCCTGGGCTATTCCGTTAGAATTGGAACCTGTACTGGTCTGAATATTGGAGATACCCTGCCCCCAGGACTTCTGTGTAAGCTCTATGGAATTATAATTACCGCCAAGTCCAAGAAAAAAACCATCATGCATTAAATCCGGTTCAACAGCACCCATGCTGCCTGCAAGGCAGACACCGGCACACAACACATTCGTACTTAAAAACATCCATCTATTCAAAATATTACTCCCTGTTGATTACAAAATATGGGGGCTCATAGTGCCAGAAATAATCAAGGCTGGAAAGCCTTGATTCAGGCAAATATTTACGGTCAGGCACAGGTAAATTATACAAATCGGCTGCTGAAGTGTATAATCGCCCAAAGTCACCACAACAACAGTGGAATAATTATGGGAAGCATATTTAATATGTTCGGGCCCTCTCCCATCAAGCCCATTGAACAACATATCTATAAAGCCTACCAGTGTGCCAAGCACCTGCTGCCATTTTTTGAGGCCGCATTAAAGCAGGACTGGAAACTCGCCGCTGAAATCAATGATAAGATTGCAGCGCTTGAAAAAGAAGCCGATCTCATCAAGCGAGACCTGCGCCTGCACCTCCCCACTGGCCTGTTTCTTCCTGTATCACGCACTGATCTGCTGGAACTTCTAAGCGCCCAGGATCGTATTGCCAATCGCTCCGAAGACATCGCCCAGCTGGTGCTCAGCCGCAAAATGATTCTGCCGGCCCCCCTGGCCGACGTATTCATGCCTTTTTTGAGCTGCAGCCTTGATGCGTCCAAACAGGCATGCAAGGCCATTAATGAGCTCGATGAACTGCTTGAAAGCGGGTTTCGTGGCAGCGAAGTCAAAATCGTTGAAGAAATGATCGTCACCCTCGATAACATCGAACACGTCAGCGACGACAAGCTGTCTGATATCCGCCAGCGGATTTTTCAGCTTGAAAAAGACCTGCCCGCGATCGACATCATGTTTCTCTACAAGCTGGTACAATGGGTCGGTGATCTGGCTGATCATGCCCAGACCGTTGGCAGCCGACTTCAAATTTTAATAGCGCGGTAATTTTTTCTATGGATTATTCATTCGTCATACTTTGTATTGCTGTCGCACTGTGTTTTTTTATGACATGGGGTGTTGGCGCCAATGACCTGGCCAACGTGATGAGCACCACCATGGGCTCCAAAGCGGTCACAGTCAGACAGGCCATGATCATTGCGGTTGTGTTTGAATTTGCCGGCGCATTTCTGGGCGGCGGCGGTGTCACCGAAACCATGCGGGATGGGATCATCAACAGCAGTCAGCTGCACGATCAGCCGCTTATTCTGGTGGAAGGCATGCTCGGCGTACTGCTCGCCTGCACGTTCTGGATGAACATGGCCAGTTACCTTGGCGTTCCAGTGTCGATTACCAACGCACTGGTTGGCTCCATGGTGGGCTTTGGAGCGGTTGTTCTGGGTACGGATGCTGTTCACTGGGATCAGGTCACACGCATTGCCATGGGCTGGGTTACCTCCCCCTTAATTGCCGGTGTCACAGCCTACATCCTCTTCATCAGTATTCAACAGACCATTTTTGTTAAAAGCGACCCACTGGAAAAAGCCAAGCTGTATATCCCTGTTTACCTCTTCCTGGTTGGTTCCATTCTGTCTTTTATTACGGTGTTCAAGGGCCTGAACCATTTTGGGATTGAATTAAATCTAAAGCAGAATCTGGCGGTTACACTGGCTACAAGCGTCAGTATCACGGCAATTGGCATGTTGATAATCAAGCATATTCCCGAGACACCGCACATTCGACGCCGCGAGAAATTTTTGCAGGTTGAGAAATATTTTGCCGTTTTAATGGCGCTTACCGCCTGTGCCATGGTGTTTGCGCATGGTTCAAACGATATCGCGCTGGCTGTTGGCCCATTAACGATTATCCACAGTCTGGTGACAAACCCAGGACAATCGCTGGCCGTCGATAACTATCCGTCATGGATTATTCTGCTGGGCTGCACCGGTGCCGTATCTGGTCTGCTGATTTATGGCCGCAAGGTCATTGAGACGGTGGGAAGTTCTATCACCGCATTAACGCCCAGCCGTGCATTTGCCGCGACCCTGGCTGCGGCAACCACCGTCGTGGTTGCTACCAGTACCGGTATTCCGGTATCGGCCACTCAGACTCTGGTTGGTGCGGTACTTGGGGTCGGTCTGGCACGTGGTATCGGCGCCTTGAACCTGATTGTGATTCGCAATATTTTTATGTCGTGGATACTGACGCTGCCAGTGGCATCGTTGTTGACCATTCTGGCTTACAAAGGGCTGCATGCCGTCATTGGCTAGTGCCTTATCAATATTCAATCCTGGGGTAGGGTGGGCAAAGGAGCGACAGCGACGTGCCCACCAGGCATTGGCACAGCGCACAACCGTGGTGGGCACGTCGCTGTCGCTCCTTTGCCCACCCTGCCGGTTTTTAAATTAAAACTCAGTCCAGATTGGCTCTTGTTTATCCAGTGGAACAGCGTTGTCTCTCAATCTGGCAATACGTTCGTGTTTTTTGATTTCCTTTTTTTGCGACTCTGATTTTTCATGATCGCGATCAAAGGCATACATAAACCTGTCGTATGGGCTAACATAAGATTTATCAATATCGTTCATACTCATTGTTGAATCTGCTCATTCTGCGTAAAATGCAATTTTATCGGGTTTTTCTGTAAGTTACCATTGGAAGAAGCGCAATGACCATAAAAAAAGCTGAATTACACGTGCATCTCGAAGGCACCATCCCACCGCATCTGGCCGTCCAGATTGGCCAGCGTAACAACATCAGTCTGCCGGAGGGATTAATTTCCGCCGATGGCAAATCCTATAATTACAAGGATTTTCCTGATTTTTTAAAGGCCTATGATGCCGTCGCCGCTGTCATCAAACACCCTCGCGATTACTACGATCTCACCTACGACTACCTGAAAACCTGTGCCGAAGCCGGTGGTATCTATGTTGAAATGATGTACTCGCCTGATCACGCAGAACAATCCAGCGGCATTCCATCCAGCGAACACCTGCAGGCCATCGATCAGGCCATCCGTGATGCGCAGGCAAAGCACGGCATCCTGGGGCGTATCATCATTACCGCTGTGCGCCATTTTGGTGTTGATTCAGCCATCAAGGTTGCCAGTCAGGCCCTGAAGGAAACCGTGCCCTGCATCGGCGGCTTTGGCCTGGGAGGAGACGAGTTCAATTTCCCCCCCCGCCTTTTTGAACGACCCTATCAGATTGCAGCCGAAGGCGGTCTGTTTTGCACCGTGCATGCGGGTGAGTTTGCACCAGCCAGCGGTATGATGGAAGCAATGGATTACCTGCCCATTCAGCGGATTGGTCATGGCGTCATGTCCATGCATTCTCCCGAAACCATCGCCCGTCTGCTCGACAAAAACATCGCACTGGAAATCTGCCCATCGAGCAACATTGCACTGGGTCTGTTCCCGGACATGGCCAGTCATCCCCTGCGTCAGCTCATGGATGCCGGCATCTCCATCAGCCTCAATTCAGATGATCCGCCGTTTTTTAATACAACGCTGGGTAATGAGTACGACCGTGTGCAGCAGTTCCACCAGTTCTCTGACAGCACCATGCTGAATTTTACCCGCATGGCGCTGAACGCTGCCTTCGTGGATGAAGAAACAAGGAAAAGACTGCTCGACCGTTTAAACTAAGGATGGACACTATGCTTTCCAGGATGGGGAGAATAATCAAAGACTGCAACCCGGCCAGCTATACCGGTGTGTTGACGCATAGCCTGGCCTGGCTGACTGCCGGCGGAGAGGAAAGAGTTTATAAAAATACGCAGTACGATGAAAAAAGAGCAACAATCGAGGAACCCATCGACATCTATTGTGTACACGGAACAGCGGATCGGGCCGGCGCGTTTAAAAAAATAGTGAAGCGTTTACTCAAGACGGACCTGCCGACCAATATCCGCTACATCTATCTTGTGTCTTTTGAGGGGCGCTTTCAGGGGAATAGTATTGAGTTTTTTTCTCATCAGCTCCTGGCAAAAATTCAGGCTAACAAGAGTGGCGTTGTTGATCTGATTGGGCATTCCCGTGGAGGACTCGTTAATGCCTGGTTTGCGGAGAATCTGGCAATAGAAAATAACATCCGGGTTCGTAAGCAGTTTGGCTTGGGAACACCTTATTCAGGCTCCGATCTGGCCCTGCCCATACTCGCTGAGTTTTCCATGTCAGTTGAAGAAATGAAACCAGACAACAGGTTTCTAACGGATCTTCAGGAACAGATTCTCGTTTCCAAAAGCCAGTATTATTTTGTGGTGGGCGGTGATGATATCATTGTCCGCGACGGACGCTCGCATATTCCTGCCTACGTTGAGCAACATCCTGAATCACTTATTAAGCTGCAGACAACGCATGGCCACCTATCCATGATGACCTCAGAAAAACTGGTCTACCAGATTAACGCCATTCTAAGAATGTCTCCCATTGGCACGGTTAAGCCAGCAATCATGTTTCATCCCATTGCAGACATCGAGCCCATACCGGACTACAAGCCACCGGCAAGCCAGGCAGCCAGTTCATCGGCCACTCCGGATGAGAGGGAAGATGATGACGATACAATGTCTTTGTTTGCACCCTGGTAGACTGGTGCTCTCTCGATATTCAATTCTGCCGTAGGGTGGGTAAAGGAGCGTAGCGACGTGCCCACCATGGTCGTGCACTGTGCCAATGACTGGTGGGCACGTCGCTGTCGCTCCTTTGCCCACCCTACCCCAGGATTAGATATTAATAATGCACAAGACACCAGTATGCCTCAATGAATCAGGAGTTTTTGATCAACACTTGGCCCTGCTGAATCATGCTGGCGCCCAGCTGATACAAAACCTGCTCCTGAGGCAGTAGTAATGATACTTCTGCTTCGGTCAGGCCCAGATTCAGAACAGGCAGAAAACTGGCTGTTTCGATGTAAAATGAAGAATGTTCCCTGATCCAGGGACGGTTCTGTGCGCCACCATAGCCGGCAAAGCGGCCAACAGAGGCATGCGCCTCCCAGTCACTGAATCCGTCCCCCATGAGGAAGGCTCGCTGTGTATCGGGCACAATCGTGGCAATCTGCCTGTTTTTGCCCTGAGACTGCACAAGATAGCTGCTCGAGTCAAAGCCTCTGTAGCCGCCCTGCTCATCAAAATACAGATCAACCGCCAGCACCTGATTTTCAGTCATGCCAAGTGAGAGAGCGAGCGGAATAATGGTTTCCTTGATACCGCCAGACAAAATATAAATACGTTTGCCGAGGCGACGTAACACATTAAGGGTGTCCTGCACATCGGGTGAGATTGCCTGGAGATAGAGTTGGGCCAGCACGGTCATCTGCTGTTTATCTGGCCTGACCAGATCCAGTCGCTTTTTGTAAACCTCAGGATTAAGGCCCGTGCGATCCATGCAGCGCTGACTGATAGCCCGGGTTTCGGCACCCACGCCGTTGAGTTCTGCCAGCTCATCCAGGCCTTCTATCTGGGTGATGGTACTGTCGCAGTCAAAAAAGAAAACATCGAAAGCCTGCTTTGGGCGCCACGACGGATTATCGCTCATTATGCCAGTGCCATTTCCATTGATTGCCGTAGTTTTTTCATGGCATTTTTTTCCAGCTGCCGCACCCGCTCTGCCGACACACCGTATTTGGCGGCCAAATCGTGCAGAGTGGCCTTGTCCTCGTTTAGCCAGCGCTGCTGCAGGATATCCTGGCTGCGTTCATCAAGGCACTCGAGCGCCACGTATAAGTCGTCGCGTCCCTGTGCTTCTCTGTCTTCCGCCTCAATGATTAAGGCCGGATCGCTGCGATGATCGTGCAGATAGTGGGCCGGTGACTTGAAACTGTCTTCTTCTTCATCGGACAAAGGGGCATCGTAAGGCGTATCCATGGCATTGAGGCGTTGTTCCATACGGACAACCTCTTCGCGGGGTACGTTCAAATCGCTGGCGACCGCATCAACTTCTTCGTTGCTCAGCCAGCCCAGACGGGTTTTCATCTGTCGCAGATTAAAAAACAGTTTTCTTTGTGCCTTAGTGGTCGCCACCTTGACGATACGCCAGTTGCGCAAAACAAATTCATGAATTTCAGCCTTGATCCAGTGAACCGCGAAGGACACCAGACGCACTCCAATGCTCGGATCAAAACGCTTAACGGCCTTCATCAGACCAAGATTGCCTTCCTGAATCAAATCATTGAGAGGTAAACCATAACCAAGGTAGCCACGGGCAACCCGGACCACGTAGCGCAAATGCGCCAATACAAGACGGCGGGCACTTTCGATATCACCCTCATTCTGAAAACGCTCGGCACACTGGTGCTCTTCCTCAGCCGACAGCATGGGAATCTGATTCACCTGATAGATATAGGCATCAAGACTGCCAATCGGAAGAGTTAACGATGCCAGTTGCAGTGCTTTACTCATACGACTCTCTCCAGTTAAAAACACAAGGCATGTAATGTTCAATTATATCAAATTTTACGCACATGAGTACAGATCTTTTAAACATACATCACGAAGCGCCATCATTGCGATTATCTCTTTTGTATTGAGTCGACTCCGTTAACACGCCCATATTACATATAAGGCTCAATCAATCCAAGCTGTCGTTTGACGGATAATTTCGCGCCCAGCCAGCCCAGACAAATCGCAACCAGCACAATCATATACGCCTGTTTGACCGAAAGACCCAGTAAAGGATAGTGCATGTGATACACCAATGCCAGTTCATCGACCGCCAGCGCTACGCTCAGCATAAAAATATTAACGAATAATACCGCAAAAACGGCTCCTGCCAAACCATACCATACCCCTGTATACAAAAATGGGCGAAGAATATAGGCATCCGTGGCGCCTATCAGTTTTAAAACCTGAATTTCCTCATGACGGTTATGGATAGCCAGCCGCAGTGTATTACCCACAATCAAAACCACTGCCGAAGCCAGCAGAGCCATGACTGCATGGGCAATATTGGCAACAAAACCCGTGATGGCATGCAGACGACTGATCCACTCCATATCCAGTTTGGCCTGTTCCGTCTGGTTCAGCACCTTCAGGCGTTCAAACAGCTGCTTTAATTTCAAGGGATCGTTGACGGTTGGTGTCGGCACAACATCGATGACTGACGGCAGAGGATTATCAGGCAGATAGGCCATGATATCCTGCATGCCTTCCTGTTTCTGTAATTCGGCCAGGCCTTCGGCCCGGGTTTTGAGAGTAGCCTTGCCTACGCCCTCAACAGCCCGCACCTGTTCAAGAAATGACTGCTCTTCGGCAGCCGTCAGAGGCGATTTCAGGTACAGTGAAATATGACCACCCTGTTGCCAGTCTGCCGTCATTTGCCTGAGGTTGTCGGTACACACCCAGAACAGCGTAGGCAGAGTAAGGGCAATTGCAATCACAATAACCGTCATCATGGTCGCCAGCGGGCGGCGGCAAAGGAGATTAAAGCTGTTCATTGCGGCCTGAAGATGACAGGCAGCCTGAGCACGCAGCGCATTCAGCATAAACGCCCTCCTTTCAGCATAATAATGCGATGACGCATGCCAGCAATCAAGGCCAGATCGTGCGTAGCGATGAGAATGCTGACCCCAACCTGATTAAACTGCTCGAAAATTTTCATGATTTCGGACGATAGCCCCGGATCAAGGTTACCGGTTGGTTCATCCGCCAGCAACAGAGCGGGTTTATGCACTACAGCCCTGGCCAGACCAACGCGCTGCTGCTCACCTCCGGATAAATGGCGGGGCAGCATTTTTTCCTTGCTGAGCAGACCAACCATATCCAGAGCTGCGTGTACACGCTTGGCAATCATCGCCGGCGCCATGCCCTGAATATCGAGCGGCAGAGCTACGTTTTCAAACACAGAGCGATCGTGCAGCAGATTGGGCGACTGAAACGTGATGCCAAGACTGCTGCGATAGGCAGGAATTGCTTTTTTATGAAGCTGGTTCAAATGCGTGCCGTTGACGATAAGCTGTCCTGAAGACGGAGTTTCCAGCTTTGCAATTAATTTTAACAGCGTGCTTTTTCCAGCACCAGAATGACCGGTAAGAAAAGCCATCTCACCCCGCTCCAGTTCAAAATCGACCTGGCTGAGCGCCTCAAAACCGCCGGGATACCGCTTGCTGACCTGATTGAATTTAATCATCATTAAATAGTGCTCTAACCAATTGCTCCGCGTCAAAGGGACGTAAATCGTCGATACTTTCACCCATACCCAGATAACGAAATGGTATCGCTAATTCGTTGGCAATAGCAAACAGTATTCCGCCTTTTGCCGTGCCATCCAGCTTGGTCATGGTGATTCCGGTCAAACCGATCGCCTGATGAAATTCACGGGCCTGATTCAGGGCATTCTGTCCAATGCTGGCGTCCAGAACCAGCATGGTTTCATGGGGTGCGTTCGCATCGAGCTTGCCCATCACTCGTTTGATTTTTTTCAGCTCTTCCATCAGGTTGCCCTGGGTGTGCAGGCGTCCGGCAGTATCTGCGATCAAAACATCGTATCCGCGGGCGGTGGCCGCCTGCAGAGCATCATAGACAACCGATGCGCTGTCGGCGCCGGCCTGTTGTGCTATCACGGGGATGTGATTTCGCTCTCCCCAGACCTGAAGCTGCTCAACGGCTGCAGCACGAAAGGTATCGCCAGCCGCCAGCATGACTTTTTTGCCCTGCTGCTGATACATTCTGGCCAGCTTGCCGATGGTGGTGGTTTTGCCCGCTCCGTTCACGCCCACGGTCAAAATAACAAACGGCAGCCCGCCCGATGGCTCGGGATTAAGTGGTTTGACGTTATTCAGCAGGATTTGGTTGAGTCGCTCTTTCAGGGCAGCAAACACGGCGTCGCCGTCGAGAAGCTGTTTACGCGCCAGCCCCTGCTCCAGCTCCTGTAAAATAGTCTGTGTCGTGGCGACACCCAGATCAGCGCTCAACAACAGCGTTTCCAGCTCTTCAAACACAGCGGCATCAATGGCCTTACGTCCCAGCAGCAGGCGGCTGACGCTGTCTCCCAGCTGTTGACGGGTTTTGCTCAGACCACGTTTGAAGCGGGCAAACAAGCCCGTTTTTTCCTGCGGCTCTTCAACGATGGGCGCGGGCGCGGGGACGGTCTGCTCATCCACCTCAGGCGGGTTGGCATCGTTCGTGTTGTCTTGATTTCGCTTGAACCATTTAATCATAGCTATATATACAAATCCGGAAAAATATGGAATTCTACCACCTTTTTTGCTTTGGAGTTAATCCATGCGTTTCGTCTTTACAATTCTGCTGTCAATGCTGTCCTGGCAGGCCATGGCCGAGGTGCAGCAGTTCACGCTGGACAACGGTATGAAAATCATCGTCAAGGAAGATCATCGCGCTCCGGTGGCGGTAACCATGCTCTGGTATAACGTAGGCTCGGCGGATGAGCCAGGGGGCCTGACCGGAGTTTCTCATGCGCTGGAGCATATGATGTTCAAGGGAACCAGCGACTGGCCGCTGGGTGCGTTTTCCAAAAAAATTGCCGCCATTGGCGGGCAGGAAAATGCCATGACCAATTACGATTACACGGCCTATTATGAAAAAATCGCCGCTTCGCAGTTGCCTGTCAGTCTGGAGCTCGAAGCGGATCGCATGCAGAATCTGTTGCTGAACAAGGATGAATTCGCGAAAGAAATTGAAGTCATCAAGGAAGAACGGCGGATGCGTACCGACAACAACCCGCAATCGCTGACTCTGGAGCGCTATCTGGCTACGGCTCATCTGTCTGATCCCTATCATCATCCCATTATTGGCTGGATGAGCGACCTGCAGCAAATGAGCATTGAAGACGTAAAAGCCTGGTATCAGAGCTTTTACGCACCCAATAATGCCACCCTGGTTGTGGTTGGCGACGTGAATCCTGACAACGTGCACGAACTGGCCAGACTGTATTTCTCTCCCATCGGAAAACGTCCTCAGTTTGTACGCAAAAAGCAGACAGAACCGCCTGCCATGGGAGCCAAATCGGTGCAGGTACACGCTCCGGCTGCCATGCCTTTGATGATGTTTGGCTACACTGTGCCCAGTGTTAAAACGGCACAAAAGGAATGGGAGCCCTATGCACTGGAAGTGATTGCCGGTATCCTGGATGCAGGGGACAGCTCACGCTTTGCGAGCAATCTGGTTCGTGGCAGGGAGCTGGCCAGCAGCGCCGATCTCTACTACAACCTGTACTCCCGCTACCAGACTCAGTTTATCTTTTATGGCTCTCCAGCCCGTTTCCACAGCCTTGCTCAATTCAAGGAAGGTGTCCTGGGTGAAATAAAAAAACTGCAGCAGACGCCAGTCAAGGAAGCCGAATTGAAGCGGATCAAGCTGCAGATTATTGCACAGAAAACCTTTGAAGAAGATTCCATTTTTGGCCAGGCCATGGAGCTGGGGCTGCTGGAAACCGTTGGCCTTGGCTGGCAGACAGCCGATAAATACCAGGAACGTATCGACGCGATTACACCGGAACAGATTCAGGACGTAGCCAAACGCTACTTTACTGAGAACGCTCTGACTGAGGCATCCTTAATACCTATAGCGCAACCTGAGGTGAAACAATGAAAAAATGGTTGATAACCCTGGCCGTGCTGGCCTTTTCAATACATCACGGCGCCTGTGCCGCGCAGTTCAAGACAGAACGCTGGCAAACGGCTAAGGGAGCGCGTGTGGTGTTCTATAAAGCCATGGACGTGCCCATGCTGTATATCAATGTCGCTTTCGCCGCCGGCTCGGCCTACGATGGCAATACCTTCGGTATCAGCGCGTTAACCGCTCAGCTACTGAATCAGGGCAGTGGCAGCCTGAACTCATCACAAATGGCAGAAAAACTGGCCGACGTTGGAGCTCAGTATAACAGTGAAACCAGCCGTGACATGACAGTGCTGCAGCTTAAAACGCTGACCAAACCTGATGCATTGAACCAGGCTGTAGATACTCTGAGCATGATCATCAACAAACCTGCTTTTCGCCAGGACGCCTTCAATCGCCAGAAAAATCAGCAGCTGATTGCTATTTCCAGAGAGCAGGAGTCGCCTGACAGCGTAGCTAACATTGTATTTTTTAACAAACTATACCAAAACCACCCCTACGCTCATGCCATTAACGGTAATGCCAACAGCGTGCGCGCACTGACCATCCGGCAGGTGCGTGATTTTCACAAACGCTATTACGCAGGCAGTAATGCGGTCATTGTGCTGGCTGGCGCGATTGACAGCGACAAGGCTCACCAGATAGCGGAGCAGTTGACTCAGGGCATGGAAAAGGGCGAGCCCGCAGCGGCCATACCCAAAGCCAATCGCCAGCGCAGCCGGGAGGATGTGATAGTACCCTATCCCTCGTCGCAGAACAGCCTGCGTCTTGGGCAGATTGGCATAAGTCATGACGATCCCGAGTATTTTCCGTTGATGGTAGGTAACTACATCCTGGGTGGTGGTTCAATGACCTCTCGCCTGTCTCAGGAAGTCCGCGAAAAACGTGGCCTGACCTATGGTATCAGCAGCCAGTTTATTCCCATGCCCGGCGATGGCCCCTTTATCATCAGCCTGTCGACCAAAAACAGTCAGACGTCAACAGCACTGCAAGTGACCGAAGAAACACTGGCCGGTTTTCTGGCCAGTGGGCCCAGCGAGGAAGAGCTGATGGCTGCAAAGCAATACATGGTGGGCAGCTACCCTCTCTCATTGGCCAGTAACGGTGATATCGCCAGCATTTTACTGCGTACCAGCTTTTATAATCTGCCAGAGGATTATCTCGATACCTATATAGCCCGTGTTGAAAACGTCAGCGTGGCGGACATTAAAAAAGCCTTCGACAGCCATATTCAACAGAATGACATGTTGCTGGTATCGGTCGGCGCCGAGCCTTCTGCCGCCAAAGGGGGAGAAAAACCCAAATCAGACAAATCGGCATGAACCAGCACGTTCGCATCATTGGCGGTCTGTACCGCGGTAAAAAGCTCAGCTTTCCTGATATTGAGGGCCTGCGGCCAACACCGGATCGGGTGCGGGAAACGCTGTTTAACTGGCTGATGTTTGAGGTACGTGGTGCGCATTGTCTTGATGCGTTTGCCGGCAGTGGTGCCCTGGGATTTGAGGCCTTGTCGCGTGGGGCGGCACAGGTGCTGCTGGTGGAGGCCTCACAGGTTGCCTGTCAGTCTCTGAAACGTCATGCTGAATCGTTTAAATCACCGGCTATCCAGGTGCTGTCAGGAGACGCTCTGCGGTATCTGGAAACAACGAACGTATCATATGATCTGATTTTTCTTGATCCACCCTTTGCCAGTGATGCCATGACGCACTGTCTGCAGCGCATCGAAACGTCACAGGTATTGAAACCCGGCGGGCTGCTGTATACCGAATCGCCTTCGCCGCTGCAGTTGGATCAGACGATCTGGCTTGAGCGTAAAGCAAAAAAAGCAGGGCAGGTCTATTATGCTCTGTATGAGAAAAAAGAGCGTTAGGCCAAGGCACGAAACAGACTCACTTCTCCATGGAAACGGAGAAGGGAGCGGCTCTGTGCGTACATTAAGCATGTTATCGAAAAGCTGGCTTTTCATCTTCACTGTCAGACGATACGTCATCCACCTGCGAGGATGAGGCTGGCTGCGAGCGGGGCGGCGCAATGGCCGGCAAACCGGTTGGTTTAAAAAAGCTGCCGCAATCAGTCAATCTCAGTGAAAGTCCATGCGTATCGACGCCAAACAATCTTGACACGTCCTCGGGAGAAACAACGCTGGAGGCACCGGGCGCTAAGGATTCCAGAGCACTGATAACCCCATCCTGATTGCTGCGGGCAGCCTGCATGAGTGAAGACAGAATCCCGTCCGTACTGCCTCCCGTTGCAGGAACAAGGGAAACAGGCCGCTGCATGGAAGCCCCTGCCCTTCGCGGCACGCTCCCTATGGAGCTGCCAAGGCTGTTGAACTGCGCCTGCGCCAATATCAAATCAGCAACTCTCGGCATCCCTGCTGCCTCCGCGAGCATCAAAGCGGTTTTACCCTCATCATTGACAAGATTGATATCTGCATCATAAGCCAGCAGGAGTTTGACAATCGGCAGATACCTCGTTTCTCCTTCCCTATAAATGGGCTCGCGAAGCTCAGCGCCACAGGCAACCATCAGCGCCGTATTACCAACGGTGTCTCTTACATTAACATCCATACCGGGGCGAGTCAGAAAAAACTCCAGCATCTCCGGTGTGCCGGCCGAGGCAGTAAATACCAGTGCCGGACAGCCGTTGCCAACATACAAGTCAGGGCCATTTTCTGCAATAAATCTGGCCAGAGCTGGAATGTTACCCTCGATAATGTAGCTAAGTACGTGGTTTTGCCGGGTGGAATCAAAACTATCCGGATTCCAGATCCCAGTCGCCAGAAAATCGCTTAAAAATTCAGCGGCATAGGGTATGACCGCACTCAGCACCTCAATGGCCTTATTGACATCGGCACCGTTATCTATCATGAACTTTGCGTTTTCCAGTCTTTGTCTGGTAATGGTCGACGCGGCAAACAGCATGGAAAGCTGGCTGGACATGCTGTTCGTAGACAAATTAAAATCAGCTTTGTGCTGCCTGAACAGCTCCAGTGTTTTGGTGTTCCCGTAAATCGCCGCAAACACCAATGCCGAGCTGCGCCTGTATTTCACACTGTTGGCACTGGCTCCCTTCTCCAGTAAAAGCTGTATGATTTTATTATCCGCTTTAAATACTTTACAGGCATGAATCAGCAGGCAATCTTTTGTATCTTCAACAAGCATATTGGCGTGATTACCGGGTTTTGCCAGCAGTTTTCTTGTTTTTACAACATTGCCATCCGTAATGGCCTTAACCAGTGTGGCAGGTGCATAGTCCTCTTTTTTCGCTGTCGACGACGCGACGGGTACTGCTTTTCTCGCTACGGATACCGTTTTTACAGGCGCAGGTTTGAGCACCGGCTGGCGGGGTTTTGGTGGTACCATTCGACTTGAAGAAGAAACCGCGACAGGACGGGCAACACGGGTCGAGGCGACAGGCCTGACCGGCTCAGCAACAGGAGGCAGCCCCAACAGGCTGCGCCGGTGGCTTTCAA
Source organism: Legionella navarrensis (assembly GCF_052527415.1). NCBI lineage: Bacteria > Pseudomonadati > Pseudomonadota > Gammaproteobacteria > Legionellales > Legionellaceae > Legionella > Legionella navarrensis. The sequence continues at coordinate 42,626 of NZ_JBNVZR010000013.1, forward strand.
ACGTCGTCAGAGGCTGCTTCAGTGTATCCACCCAGATGTTCTGCGCCATTCGAGTCAATTCAGGCCGGTCCTGGAGAATCAGGGTTTTCGTCTGGTTCATCCAGTCAGCATCAGTCGATGGCCGGGTCTCTTGAACCGGATCAACCGCTTCCTGGTTCAGATGCTGAACCAGCTCCTGAAAGGCCCGGACAAGGTATCCCAGCTGATGTGGGTTTTCAGTCTGGTAGATTCGCAGGCGCTGCGTGCTGCGCGTCAGCGTCGTATATAACTCGTTCATAGCCGTAATGCTGTTTTTGAGCGCCAGATTGACGGTTTTTTCCTTAGCACGATGCTGAACCGGCTTTTTCGAGGCGCTGGCTGTTTGAGAGGATGCTGCGAGGTGTTTATTGGCAGCATAAAAGCGATTGTCGCTGAAAATATCCCAGACAATGATGTCTTCGTATTCAAGCCCTTTGATCTCCGTCGGACTGAAGACCAGTGGGTGATTCAGCTTCTGGCGTAACTCCGGTGCCAGTGCCGGGCGCGTTACAATCGCGACGGACGCTTTATGTGCTATCTCCTGTCTCAGGGTTTCAAGCTCTTCACCCACAGGCAATCCGGACTTGAAGCCGACCTGCCCACTTCGACAGCCCTCGCGCGCCGCATCGCTGCGAACTATCAAGGGATAATCGTGTTTGTCAGCCAGACCACCGGCAATGTCCAGCTTGAGCGATAAAGCCAGATTGGCTGCATCAATCACGTGGTTTGGGCAACGGTAAGGATAATTAAGCGTAATCGTTTCTGCCTGCAAGGCATGCTCAAGCCAGGCCCGCAGAGAATAATATGCGCCAGCGCCTATATTCTGATGGGTATCAATCCCAAAAGCGACACGACCTGATAATCGATTCAGCAGTCTGGCCTGCGCGGGAGAATAGTCCTGAGCTTCATCCACGGTAATACCGGAAAACAGGACAGGCAGGGAGCCAGACGGCTGATACAGCAAGGGATCAAGGCAACGGTCTGCTGCCAGCGCATCCTGATGTCGTTTTACACTCTGGTAAAATTTGGTTCGGACGCTTTTTTGTATCAGTGGATCATCAAAATTCAGTTGCGATGTGCGTGTTCCAATCGCCAGATAATCCTGCAGCGAAGAGCAACCGGCAACCACCAGTCCTTCCTGATAAAAAGACTCCTGCAACGCATCCTCTTCCCCCTTTGGAGCTGCTGTCGGTTTTCTCTTACCCTTGGACGGCGTCGGCAGGCATTTTTTAAACCTGTTGAAATTTTTAAGGAAAAACGATCGACTTTCCTCGCGGCTTAAAAACCGTTTACCGTGGGTTCCGCCCGGATCCGCGGCCAGGAGGATATCACGATAATTCGTGAAATGAACCGGATCCGATGGCAACAGACCATACCCCGGCTGGCTGCGCCTGATCTCCTGCATGCGTCGACGCAGTTCGGGCGATTCAGAGACGTAGGCAAAACGCGGCGCGGTATCCATTGCAGGAGCATTGCTCGACTGGGCGACCGCTTCCACTGGCATAAACAAACCGTCATCCTGCGCCTGACGTACCCAGGAATTTAACAGAGCCAGGGCATCACAGGATTTACCGGAACCGGGTGGTCCGGACATAATTAACGGCCACTTTTTGACGAAAAATACCTGTTGCTGGGCATCATCCAGACAAATAAAACGATCACGGTAATAGATGATATGGTTAAGCTGGTTTTCCGGCTCGCTGCTGCGCTCAAGCGGTGACTCTGTGCTCATCTGGGCCGTATGCTCAGCGCTACTGTCTTTGACCGGAATGATTTTTTTGCCAGTCAACAAAGACTCCATGGTTTTTACGGAGGATTTGTGTGTTTTCCTGGCTAGATCGTATTTGTGATCAGGTAGCTCCCTGTAACAGCAAAGACCGACCTGACCGTTGACGCTGACATAGGTGAACAGCAATCGACCCTTGCCCCTGTCGCGACCATCATCAACCCCTTTGGCCGCGGCAAAGACAGGGTTACCATTCAGCGACCAGCCTTTCAGTTCGTGGAGTCGGGCCGATCGGGTATCCAGATGAGTCAGACTGTCAATGCAGTCAGCATAGCGCTCTGCGATATCGTCCGATACGATCAGCATGTCATAATAACGAATCGTCATGATGAATCTACCTTTTTAATTAGTGAAACCGGGGTCTGTTGACAGTTCAACGCCCTGGAGCGCTGAATGATTGAACAATGAGCCTAAAGCCGTAGGTTGGGCCTTGGCTCAACAATTAGCCTGGATGCCAATCCCATGTTGGGCCAAGGCCCAACCTACGGCTTTACGCACATTGTTACATTCGGTGCTCGGAGGTGACTTCAGCCAGCTCCGGGCCTTTATTCGGTTTAGGACGTCCATCTGCTCTAAGCGGAGTATTCAAAAACGAATACCGATTACGACTGGGAGCAGGAGCAGGAACATCCTCTACAAAGCTGGCCAGACTTTCATTAAAAAAGTCATCCGCCGCCTGCTGGGTTTCCCTGGCTGATGGAGCGACTACAGTCGCCAGCATCGTTCCCATAGACAGCATGCTGGACGAAGAGGACATAGAGCTGCTGGCCTGGCTCGATGACACTGCGCTGGCAGATGCCGATGGCTCAGCCTGGCCTGGCCAGTACCAGCCGGAAAAAATCTGCCCGGCATAACGCAATGCCTCGTAAAAACCACTGACCAGACGTGTCACATAGCCCGTCGCTTCCTCGGATTGTGCTGCCTCACTGGCCAGAGCCTCGGCCTTAACCTTCTCAAAATAGGCTGCTGCCAGTTCCGGTGTCAGTATGATCGTGGGATGCGCCGCAGGAAGAGCAATTTCTGCCGGTCTGTTGATTTGAGTCTCGACAGGCTCGCTGCTACTGGCCTGGTCCGATACCGCCATCGTTGCCTTGCTTGCGTTTGCCAATACTGACAAAGACGGGTATAAGGCTTGAATCTCAGTGAAGCTGTTAAGGCAGTTCTGTAAGCGCTTCGTATGATCTGGGTTTTGCTTACGCGCATCATTGGCCGCCGTCAATTCTGTCTGGGCTATATACATCTTCTCCAGCATAGCGTTAAATGCCAGCCCAATTGCGTCAAAATCTGGTTCCCCGTTATTTTCCAGCAAGCGATTGAAGGCATCCAGCTTGTTCTCCAGGTCGCTCAGGCTCTGATTTTCCCGTTCCAGATCATCATGCGTTGGGAACACGGCCATGGCATTCTGAACCCTCTGTACGGCGGCAACCGGGATGTAGCGCATCACCGCATAAACCAGGTGATCTGTAAATGCCGCTTTCAACAGCGCCATACCGAGGCATTTTAAGCCAATCAGGGTGATTAAACCGGCTTTTTTCCAGGAAGAACTGGCCGGGTCAGCGCGTACGTCATCAAACTCACGTCGGCGTGACCAGATTTCCTGACCAAAATTAATCATAACCCGGCTTAAAAAAATCGAAGCCAGAATCACGGCTCCCGGAATGGTCGCTGCCGCACCGACCGCCGCACCCACGCCAAGCGCGGTGAAGAAGGCCTGAAGGACAGCGGCACCCGTGGCCACCGACACAACCGGAATAATGACCGCAGCCCACAGAGAGAGAAAGCTGGCCAGCTGATATAGCGTACTCAGCACCTGGACAGCTATTCTCGGCCAGTTATTACGCGATTTATTGAACTCTACCTCCATCACGGTCAGGTCTAGTTGCGGCTCATCCTTGTTATCTTCCTGACGAGCCTGGTTATCGGCTTTGAAACGTTCAACCGATGTTTTAACCGCTCTGGCACGCTCCCGCAGTCGATCAAAGTACAATTGACGGCTTAAATTTACAGCCGGGCGCAGGCTCTGCAGCTGCGGTGGATATTGCTTCCCGAGCGTATTTTCTTCGACTTGCAGAGAAGCATCCTGCAGCAAAGGCTGCGCATCGTAATCATCGTCTTCATCCCGCAATGGAGCAATCTGTGGCAGTTTTGCAAGAATGTCGCTTAAGGCGTTTATCGCTTCCATTTGTTGCTCGACGCCATTCTGGCGCTGCTGTGATGCCTCAAGCGACATGAGAAGGTAGCGATTGATCAGAGCCAGTCGAATCACGGCATGATTTTGTGGATCGCTGAAATTCAGGTGTTGAATCAAAAACTGCAGCTGGTTTTGCGTTTCCTGCATTGCTGGTGTCGGCGCATCCTGATGCAGGCGCAGATCCAAATCATAGAAGGCTCTCACCATGTCTGTCACAGAGCGCTCGTCCTTCCGGGCTTTAAACAGAAAGGTAACGCAGGTTTCGGCCGTGGCAAGCGGATTCATGTCTCGGATGGCTCGATACTGTAGATAATACATGGCGAAGGCATCGCGCTGGTCGTCGTTGCTTTCTAAAGGATACCGGGCATAGTGCAGGGCGCTGTCTTCGATGGATTTTTGAATACTGATGCCGAGCAGAGGATACAACTGGTTCTTGGCCATATCGACCAGCCCTGCTACCTGGTCTTCCAGCATGCCATGCATGGGCGCGGCCAGTTGTCCAATCAGCGCAAACAACTGCTGCTGAAGATCTTCGCTTTGCAAAGCCTGCAGGGCCAGACGCCCAAGAAATGGATAGGGAAACAAATTCATGACGAGGTTGGGATCAATTCTGGAAATCAGCGTCCCGGCCTGACTGGCCAACAGTCTCCCGGCCCAGGCCAGAGCGCTTTCCTGTTCCCGAACGCCGAGCAGGCCCTGCATGACTCTATCCATCATCTGCTCATGGCTGGGCAGCAGATTACCGACAGCCAGCGGATCACTCAGCAAAGGCATCAGTGCGGGAAGATTATGCGCCTCAAGCCCGTTATTAAACTGCGTGTATGCATTAAAAAGGTTACCTTGCTCCGTTCCCTGCAGACAATAATTTAAAAAATTATTTAAAAAATTATCGTCAGGTCTGTTGCTGTCTGCCGGAATCACCGACCAGGCAAAACGCATCAGCTGCCGGGTCAGAGTCAAGACGGGCGTATTGGCTATCTCTCCCATCACAGCCTGTCTCGCACTGTCCCAGGTTCCTTCATGCATTAATGAGGTAATACGCATGGCGGTGACTGACGATTCCAGCGTTATTTTCCTGATGATAAGGTTTATGTTCCGACGCAGGGCGCGGAGATATATCAGCTTATTGTCGATCAAACTGGCTTCAGGTCTGTCATTGCCAACCAAATTCTTCAACCGCTTGCATTCGGCTGACTGCGTGTCCAGACCTGCCAGCATCGCACGCAAGGCCATTTCAACGGGTGGAAACAAATTTGCCTGCATTTGGGTCAACACCAGCTGATGTGGCGTCAGTACACGCGCATACGGGGAAAATAGTTTTGCCGGACAGTTTTCAGCCAGCTGGCGCAGAGAGTTCAGATTGTCTTCATCTCCGGGAAAACAGGCTTGAAGACAATCGAAATCCTCAATTGTCGGCTGGCTGCCAGATTTCAGCCTGCTGTAAATATCCGATAGTAAATGGTTGTAGCTTAGTATCTCTTCCGAGATATCTTCCCTTGGATTATCAATCACTGCTTCCAGCTGATGGCAAAACATTGACCGCAGAGACTCCGTGAGACAACGGGCAATCGCCGGCTCGAGAAAGTCAGCCTGAAAAGATTTATAAACGTCAGACGTATTAAACGCTTTACAAACTTGTCTGGCTTTCAGCAGTTCGTTCAATAAGGCCTGCGGCGACTGATTGTTGTCACGGGCAGCGGCCAGTTCAACCTCGATATTTTTAAGACGATGCACCGCCATCAGGCTATATAGTTGAGGGTTGCTGGCAAGGTTCGTCAAGTTCGGTTCATCAGCCTTCCTGGGAGCAATTTTCCGTAAATACTTCGCCAGGGACAGCCTTGGCGTCAACACAGACTGCGGAATACAATAATCGGCAAAGCTCCTGGTCGGCGTTACTGTCGGCGAAACCTCTGCCCAGTAGGCGTGAAACAGACGTTCCTGACGTCTGGGATCATCAATGCCGGCCTGCGTGACCAAATCGAAAAACGCAATGACCAGCAGAAGCTCGCGGCCATCGGGACTGCCTTCACCCAGCAGACGCTCCAGGGCATCCGGGCTGCTGAAGTACCGCCGAACCGATTCGGGAACAAAGGACAACATCCTGGCGTAAAACAAACCAAGCCCGTTGTACGCTGTTTCAGCCGCCGCAGCCACCGTTGCCTGAAAGGCCGTGGCGGTCTGGCGGAAACCCTGATAGTAATTGCTTGTTTCTTCAAGCCAGGGAGGTAACACGCCCGGCATAATCTGGTTGGGTAACGACGCCAGGTGGTCAAAATGAGTAAACGCGGTAGCGAGACTGCGTATTCGGGCGACAGGGTCCTTGTCCGTAACCGCCAGCCCTGTTGTTGCACTGAGTATGCCCGCTACGTCGGCCACAGCGCCTACGCATTGCTGCACAGGCTGCAACAGCGTGTCCTGAATGATCTCCTGAATGGATTCAATGTGCACGCCGGCCGTTCCCAGCAGCGTAGTGCGTGCCGCAGATAATTCCGGTTTACCGACGGGTAAAACGCCTTTTTTAAGAAACTCCAGCCTGCGGCTGGTTTCAATGCAGCGCGACAGGAAAGGCAGCAGCTGACGAATAACAGTATCCAGAAGACGCCTGTTCATGGGCAATTGCGGCATACTGATTTGCAAAACCACCTTCAGTATATTGATGGTTTTTTGGGGAAATACCTCAGACGAACCATTATATTGACTAATGGTGTCGAGCAGAGCCGTCAGCATTTGTGCGTTTTTGCGCGGAACATAATTCACACCCGTATTAGCCGCAACCCGCTCACACAGCCGCTCAAGAACAAAAGGCAGGGACAGCAGCGAATCAAGATGGGCAATCCAGGCCTTGAGAAGATCCTGATATTCATCGCCCGCCGGCAGCATACTAATCGATATACTGGCGGACATGTCAGAATCAACATTCAGCAGACGAACAGCCTGTTCTGCGTTTTTACGTGCCTTATCGAGCTTGCTTAAATAACCGGTTTTGATAAGTTTCACACCCACCGGATCCGATTCGGCCTGCTGCACCTCATCGACCATCGTCTGGGCGAAGGCAATGACTTCAGCAAACATCGGACTGTCGGATTGCAGAGGCTCGCTGGCCAGTGAGGCACATAAGGCTGCCCACTTTTCCGCCTGCAGTACCGTCTGACGGCGAAACGCGATATGCAGATGAAAGGCATAGACATCGCGGTGATAATCGGCCTGATCAAGGCTGAAACCACAGAAATCCAGCATAAACTGACTGAGTTCTTTTTTATTAGTGGCTATTTGCAAGACACATACTCCCAAAACAACGGTTACCCTGCGCAGGCAGATGTGCACATTATAAACACACTAAGCTTAAGGAATTATGAAGATCCCATGTCTGGCATTAGCACACCTCTGTATTGGGCATTTTTTATATAATTTGCCCTTCCCGCCTGCGCGGGAATGACAGTCCACCGTTTTGTCCAGTACTGAGTTTACACAACTTATCCGAACCGCGACCGTCAGGAAGCGGAAACCATGGGTTCGCCTGTTACGGCATTTTCTCTGCTGACCAGGAGCATAAAAGCTCCGCTATCTTACGGTCACGGCTAGGACAGATTGCCTGTAAAAAGGACTGGAAACTGAGATGTTCCTGCCTTGCCTTGACAAAGCAGGCTGCTTCCTGTTTCAATCAGATTAGTATCTACCGAACCGCTAAGTCTGAATAAAGATGACCAGAAAGTTACTCATAATCATGGCGACATTGCTCCTGCTGGCAGGCTGTCGTAACACAACGTTTATGAAACCTCCAATTAATGACCCCAGCGACGATGCCACCATAAAGCTGGCGGAAGCCGCCTCATCGGTCAGCGATTCCATGATGGAAATGGCGAAAGTAGAAAAAGTGATTACGCCACCCACCAAAGATAATACCCTGACTATCCCTAATGCCTATAACCTGCAGGCCAGGGCATCAGTTGACTGGTCGGGTCCAATTGAAGAGCTGACCGCCCGCATAGCCAAAGCGGGTAATTTCCGCCTCAGAGTGCTGGGCAAGTCGCCTTCACTGCCCATATTGATTAGCCTGAACATCAGGGACGAGAGCCTGGCTGAAATTCTACGCAACATAGATTATCAGGCCGGAACCAGAGCCTACCTTCACGTTTATCCTAACAGTCAGGTTGTTGAATTACGTTATGCAAAAATTTATTCCTAAACTACTCGTACTCAGCCTCGCGCTGCTGGTGGCCTGCCATCAGGCCCCGCCTTATGTGGGCAACACTGACTCGCTGGCGGGTCTGCAGGCAATGGCCAATACCAAATCGGCAAAAACCAACAGCAAACGCAAAATGAGCCGTATCCGGCAAATGGCTTTGCGCGAAATCGCTCTCAGCCTGGGCGCTCAGGCGGGTCTGGCCGCGCGCGCCAATCAGATTGACAAACAGCTGGCAAAACAGGCCCGTAACCTCGATATGATATACGATTTTAACTCGCTGGTTCTTGAGCACAGCATCCTGCCGCCCGTTTTGCTGGAAGGACGCAATACGCTTAATCTGGCCGATGCCCAGAACATCCGGGTATCTGACCGAACCTACAAGGTGTCCAAACAGGCCCATTTTATTACTACACCGCCTAACTGGCGTCAGTACCTGTGGATGGACTACAAAAAACCGGAATATCCCAACCAGACCCTGCTGCCCAAAACCAAACAGGAGCGTAAGCTCTGGTGCCTTTATGTGGCCAAAGGCTGGAAAAACGGTACCGAACAGGCAAATACCATTCTCGAGGAAAGCATCGCCCGCCTAAAAGAAGATTACACCGGTATGATTCTGTACAGGAAACTGCTGGCCATGAACATGGTGTCGCCACCTTACGTTTCTAATACCGACCTGGGCGTCACGGGTGACGCGTCTGAGATTCACATTGATGATCGCGTGTTGCGCATTACTGCTCTGCCTGGTCTGAATGTTAACAGTAACGAGTGGCGTGCTGCCGTCGCAAAAGATGAAAACGCACTTGAGCAGTTTAAAAACATGGAAAAGCTTGCTCAAAATTCGCAGATCGTCATCACCGACAAGGCATGGCAACCCACGATAGCACCGGTGAACTGAGTATGGCCAATGTCAATTTCATGCCGGATGAACCGTCGCGGTTTACGCCGGTCTTTATGGATAAAATGCTTCAGCACGCTGAAAACCTGAACGCATCGGATATCACCATTCAAACGGGTTCGCCTATCTTTGCCGAAGTATATGGCCGGCTGGTCAAAATAACCAACCGTGCCTTATCCAACACAGAGCTGGGGGATTTGATTAACTCGATTTATGGACCGAACGCCACCACGCAGTTGCTTTCGGGTAAGGACATCGACACGCATTACGAATTTCGCCCCAACCGTGGCGTTCGTTATCGCTACCGGGTTAATGCCACGTCCTGTCTCGTTGAGGGTCACGATTCCATACAGATTACGCTGCGAACCATCCCTATTACGCCACCGAAACTGGAAACCATGATGCTGCCAGATAACATTCTGGAAGCTCTGGCACCGCAGGAAGGCATTGTGTTCATCACGGGTGCTACCGGGTCTGGTAAATCGACCCTGCTGGCCTCCATTATTCGAGACCTGATCGAAAAGGAAGACTCAAACCGTAAGGTATTAACCTACGAGTCCCCGATTGAGTTTGTTTATGACGAAATTGAAACGATTTCGGCCATCGTCAGCCAGTCTGAAATTCCGCGTCACCTGCCTGATTTCGCTGATGGCGTCCGAAACGCGCTGCGTCGCAAACCCCGCCTGATTATGGTGGGAGAGGCCCGCGATGCCGAGACCATCAGTGCCGCGCTGGAAGCGGCGCTCACCGGACATCCGGTATACACCACGCTGCATACCTCAGGCGTGGCAGAAACCATGCGTCGTCTGGTTACCTCGTTTTCTGGTGAAGAGCGTCTTGGTCGCACCATTGATATTCTCGAAACCATCCGCCTGTGCATCTGGCAGAAGCTGGTACCAACAGTTGATGGCAAGCGTGTTGCCCTGCGTGAATACCTCATTTTTGATGAGGCCGTTCGTGACATCCTGCTCGAGGGCGATCCTAACGACGTAACGACCAACACCCGTAAGCTGGTGCGTGAGCGCGGTCAGCTGATGACAGTTGATGCCAGAAATAAATTTGAACAGGGTATAATCAGTGAGCGGGTTTATAAACTGATTATGGCCGGAACCAAAGACTACCAACGCGAATAAGCTGCCTGTCAAAGCGCACAGGCAGCCCCTTCCTCAGACAAAGCCCCCAAAAAGCAGGCCTTACTCATCCGGAGGCATAGGCGTGGATTTGATATCAGGCTGATCAGGGGATTTCATGCCGCCTTTATCCAGAACCTTACCGCTAAGCTGCTTGGACATCTGCCCCGCTGCCTTCGTAGATGATTCAATGGGCTTATCCAACTGCCTCTTCACGTCCTCCGCCCAACCTGCTGTTTCTCCACCGATAGTTTCCGGTTGCCCACCAATCCAGCGTAATACCTTGTCAGGCAGAGAGGTAATCAGGGTAAAGGACTTTTGTACCACCGTCAGATACATGGTTGTATAGATCAGAATAGAGAAGAAGAAGCCATAAATACCGGCCCAGCCGCCATAACCCACGCTGCTCGTTGCCATCTGATTAGTTGGCGAAGGCGTGGACGGCATAGTAGCGGCATTCTTAATCTGCTGAGCAAGCCCGGTCGCATTAGGATCGCCCTGAATAAACATCACCACTCGGGAAAAGCCTGCGTTGATAACCCAAATCCCGACATAGGATAAAATGATGGCAGCAATGTAGCCTACAATCATCAAAGCAGGCCTTAAAAAGACGTTCATCAGAATCATAATCGCCTGCTCGCCCTTACCAAAGGGCCCCTCTCCTTCCGGATGGGTTATGCCCAGCGCCACGATAGGTGCTGCCACCATCGCTTCAATGACAGCCATCAGCCAGCCGATTGCCCCAAAGGTAAAGATCATATAGGGAAGGAACGGGACGTAATAGGCCGTGACGAAGCCCAGAGCCACCATGGTTCCCATCCAGGCCAGTAACAAAGGCATGATGAGAGCAATAATGGTCATGACAAAAGGACCAAAAATAGAACCCATGATGGCGGTATCAATAACATACAGCCACATATCATTGGCAAAATTGATGAAGTTGACGCCCATGTTCGCCAGTGCTACGACAGGGTTAATATTCGGCTGCTGCAGGAACGAGACGCCATACAGGAATATTTTGGACATACCCTGCAAAGGAAGGATAAGACAGGCAACCACAATCAGGTTCACCAGAGCATTAACAAAGTTCAGCACGAACATAAGCAGAACTTTCAATATCAGGTCATAGAAAATAGCACCGAGCAGCTTACCCCAGCAGATGAAAAACTTCCAGCAGGGGAAATCTATTTTCGGCAGTTCCAGCTTGGGTGGCAGTATATTGGGAATCAGCTTCATCACAAACTGCGGTGCGGTATTACCGGGTTGTCCTGGCAATACTATCAATACGGAGTTGTTAATAAAGCCAAACACCGTGGACGCAGTAGGACCCGATACAGCCTTGGCAGTCAGAGGATTCACATTAGGTGCGGAAATGGCCGAGGCACCGTCTGAGTTCGAACCCGCAAAAAAGCTGCTCAGACTGTCTACGTCGGTGGAAACACCCTGCATCCAGACGCATAAGTTGGCATAAGGTCCTGTACAGCCGGTCGATCCAAAGGGCGAGGTCATGGTCGCCGGATCAAAGGTACTTTGCTGCAGCTGGGAATCGGTGTCTGTAGGTGTTCCATCTTCAGATACCCCGCCGGTTGTCATGTTGGCGTTATTAATCGATACCAGATCAAAGAAGTAACTACCGGCAACAATCCAGCCCTGCTCCTCAGCCGCCTGGATAAACGCACGCTGCTGATTCGCTGCGGCACTGTTGCTGGCCTGATTAACGAGATTCAGGGTCGGCAGCATGATGGCGTTATAATCCGATACAGCTCCCTGAAATTCCGTTCCATTAAACAGCGCCCCGCCCATCATGGAGCCATCTACACCCCATCCCGTACAATCAACCGAATAGCTGGTACAGGGTCCGCCCGTATTCAGCATGGGCACGCCGAATGCCTGCTGAGCCATGGGCGTTGCAGGCTGGTTGCCACTGGACGTGCCGCTGCCACTGGATGAAGGACTGGTTCCGGCAAAAACGGAAATGCCGGTGGTGGTTCCTGATATGCCGGCGCCTGTATTTTGCGGCGTCAAAATCGGGTTGTTGTTCACCATAATCTGGGCAACAGTCGACAAATCCATATACATTTGCTGTACCGCAATGGAGCGGGATTTTTTCATGGTGTCTATTTCACCCTGTCCAAGCGTCGTGATGGCACCGAGGGATGACACGTTGAATGGAGCCCAGGTTACGGTGCCGCAAATGCCATTCAGGGAGTTGTAAGGCCACTGTGTAATATCAAAGTTGGGTAATGGAACATTGTTGTTGGCGTTGGGCGATGTATTCAGGTTTTGAACCGCAATGGCGTCAAATGAATTAATAAAACTGGGCACCTGCATATTACAGAACTTCGACATGGGCGAGTTGAGATCAGCCTGCTGGCCCTGCGGCACATAACAAGGGCCGGACTGGTTGTTTTGCTGGTTCAGATAGCTCTGTCTCGTTTTGGTTAAAATCTGCTGCAGTCCCAGCATACAGACCTGCCCGGACAAAATGGTAGACGCGCCGCTGGCGATATCCGTATTACCACCGGTGATAGACGTAATGGGATTAATCTGCTGCTGCACAACCACGCCACCCCGATTGAGGTAGCTGAGTGCTGAATTCCATACTTTGTCGGCTGCACCAACCCCCTGAACCACGACCCACATCACGAAAATCTGCATCATGCAATAGCCGGACGCCTTGGGGATAAGCAGCGCCAGACCAAGGGTGGCACGTACCGGAACCCACATGGAAGACCATTTCTGCCCCAGCATCTGACCTTCATGGGCCGTGTTGACTGTCGAAACCAGCAGGGTATAGGTGATTACAATCCCGCCCAAAGCCAGTACGGCAGCGTTAAATACTCCAAACATGTTACCCATAATCTGGCTGCCACTGCCATGCAGCACGCCATCCACAATACCAAAAATGTTGGCCAGAAAAACAACGGAATAATCTGTCGGTGGTGGAGCAAAACTCAGGGAGTCACCGGAAGCCATAGCCAAAACAGGAAAAACAAGAAGGAGCAGACCCAGCGCGTTTTTATTCATGAGCGTTCACCTAAAAGGCCTCGTTTGTACCATTCCTGAAAGGTGCAGCCCAGTTTCCGCTCCTTAATCTGGAAATACCAGAAATGATAGCGAAACGCGAGAACCAATCCGATACTGGTTACAACGAGACTGACAATTGTGGCTTTCCAATTACCAGAAACGAGGTGCCATAGTGCGTAGACAAACACAGCAGAGGCCATCACAAGCATAATCATACTCAAACGATAAAGGCCCCTCGCACGGTCAGCCAGATCCTTCTCGCTTAAATTCTGCGCGGCAACCATCTCGTTAAAGGAATTACCCGCATCCTCAACATTCACAGGTTCAGGAACAACCATTTTCCTGATACCGTTTCCAAGGTAGGTCGTAAAGGATCGGATACGATCAAAATCCATCCATGCGCGAACATTGAATACGCTCTTCACTAAGCCGGCAATACGGGATTTTTTTTGTTTTTTCATATTATTTACTATTTGAATAATAGACATTTGTTACCCTTACTATACTATAGTATTTAGTTTCTGGTATTTCCATATATTAATTAGAGCGTAAAAAAAGAGTAAAACATGCCTGATCTCAGCCACGAAGCCTCATCCCAATACTGGTTCGACTACGTAGACCCGATGATTTATCGAGTCATTACCTTTATGGAAAGTGTTGAAGACTGGACTCTGGATTACGATCCGCTTCTCGAAGACGCATTAAGGCGTCTGGGTGATGAACTGGACGACATTGAAAAGGTCGATATGAGCATGCTCAATCAGGAGGAGGCTTTTATCCGCCTGGTAGGCAACATCAAATCCGGACGTGGCCTGCGACTGCTGCAGGCGATAGACACCGTACATCCGGGCAGCGCGTCGCGCATCCTGGTACACGCCGAAGAAACCAGCATGGGCAATAACGATGCCGCTTCTTTTTTTCTGAAACGCAACATCACATTCGAACGTCTGCGCCTGCTCGCCCGCGTATTTTCTGAATATCGATTACAACTGGTAGCCCGCGCTCTTGAAGGAGAAGAATAAATGCAATCAACCAATCGTTATCTTTTGCCAGGTCTTTTGCTGGCTGTTTCAAGTGCCGTATTTGCCGATGACCCCGCCGATCAGGGTGTCGTCACCGATCCCGGTGCCCCGCCGGTCACGAACACCAGCAACAGCGACGCAGCCAATTTAACCGTTTACCTGCAGAATCTGGGTAAATATTTTGGCTACGACCTGACTCAGTATTGCACAACCGGCGGCAGCTGCAGCAGCAACAGTCAATCCGGCGGCAATTCAGGCTCCGGTTCAGGTTCAGGCAACAGCTCCGATTTCAGTAACACGCTGCTTAATCCCAGGATAACCAGCGGCGCTCAGCTGGGCCTGTTTAACAGTTATCTGGGCTCGCTGTTGGGTGCCAGCTCTTCATCGCCCCTGGTTCCTTCTGATTTTCCCAAGTACAGTCAGATCAACAATTCTCTGGCTGGAGAGTCATTTACCTATCAGAACTACTCAACAGCCTCACCGCAGAACGTGTCTGTTTCGCCCATCATTGATCAGCAAAGCTACCAGACTGATCCAGTCAGTCAGGCGGTGTTGAATCTGTTGGCTACCCCTGATTCCAGTTATTGCCAGTTTAACAATTCCGCACCATCCTGCCAGCCGCCCTTTTTCCGCGAGCAGATCATGATTAACGTGGCGGGTCCACTGAATCAACTGGCCACCGATGTGGTCTTTACGCCCGCACAGAATATTCCTCTTGTTCCACAGTTGAATATTGATACGCTGCTCACCCCCTTGATGTATACGCCCTCCTCGGCAGACTCTTCAGGGTCTAAAACCTCAACACCGACCATTGGTCTGGCAACAGACAGCAGCCCGCCCGGATTAACCGCGCAGACCCAGGCACAGCAGGCCATGAACTTCATTCGTTACGCCACTTCAGCGGTTAATACCCTGCCTCTACCCACGCGCAGCACATATTCCGCGCTCTTTGACCAGGCAAGCAATGCCAGTAAAAATGTATCACCAGCTGACCAGGCAAACGCTCAGGTGCAGATTGCCTCTTACATCACCCAGCTTCGAACCGTAGCAGCTCAAAACTCCGTTGCGGTCAGTAACCTGTACTACGCCCTGTCACGACGCCTGCCGCAAGACAACGGAAACGCCATTAACCAGGAAAACCCGGGCATGTCTGCTTCTGGCGACAGCACCGTAAGCAGTGAAGCCATGAACGAATTTATTATGGCCAGCTGGCGTCTATACAACCCGGCTGCTGGCTCTGACAACAAAAATCAACAGCAGTGGCTGACCAAGATCAATCAGGGATCAGCGGCCTCCGTGCAGAAGGAAATAGCCGTGCTGCTGGCGGAAATCAATTATCAATTGTACCTGACTCGTCAGCAACAGGAGCGTCTGTTGATTACGCAGTCAATGATCATGCTGCAAAACACCAAAATGATGCCTCTCAGCCCAAGCATGGGTGCTACATCGGGTGGCACGGATACCAGCGATGCCAGTACCGCCGCCACTACGCTGCAGAGTGGACAATAATCTGCCCCCCTCCGCCTGGATGCCTCGGTATCCGGGCAGACCGCTTTACACACGATGCGCCTCCCGTACCATCAGAAAAATATATGCTAAGATTATAAAATTAACACAGGTATAGACTAGCAGGGATACGCGTTCATGCCGAAAAAAACCAGGGTCAGAAACGGTGCCAATGCCAAAGCTGCGTACATCGATCTTGCTTTGCAGGGAGGTGGCGCTCACGGTGCCTATACATGGGGTGTGCTCGATCGCCTGCTGGAGGAGCCCCACCTTATCATAGAGGGGATTTCCGGAACCTCCGCGGGCTCGATGAATGCTGCGGTTCTGGCCAGCGGCTATGTTGAAAATGGTCGTCATGGCGCACAGGAAGCGCTGGCTCATTTTTGGAGACGGGTATCCGAATCGGCAGCGTACAGCCCTTTTCACCGTGGCCCGATTGACATGTTTCAGGGCAAATGGACCCTCGATAACTCACCAATGTTTATCGCTGTGGATCTCATTTCGCGCTTTTTTTCACCTTATGACCTGAACCCAGGCGCATTAAATCCACTGCGCAACATCCTGAAAGAAAGTATTGACTTCGATAACCTGCGAAAAACGTCCATCAAATTGTTTATCACAGCCACCAACATTCGTACCGGCCGCGGAAAAGTGTTCCGAAATGCGGAAATAACACCTGACGTATTATTAGCCTCAGCCTGTCTTCCGATGATGTTTCAGGCCGTTGAAATTGATGGCGAAGCGTATTGGGATGGTGGTTTCACGGGGAATCCAACCATAACCCCCCTGGTGCAGGAGTGCGAATCAAGCGACACCGTGCTGGTACAGATTAACCCCGTTGAGCGACTGGGAACACCCCGCTCGGCACGGGAAATACTGAACCGCATTAACGAAGTGGCCTTTAATGCCACGCTCTTAAAAGAGCTGCGTATGATAGCCTTGCTGCAACAGGTTGCTGTTTCCGGTACCAGTGAAGGGGCGCGCTGGGCCAAAATGCGTATGCATCGAATTACCAGCGACAAAATGGTTGAGCTCGGCTCGTCTTCCAAACTCAATGCCGAGTGGTCGTTTCTGTGCATGTTGCGTGATGAAGGGCGACTCAATGCCGAGGTTTTTCTCATGGAGCATGGCAAGGACATTAACAAACGTTCCAGTTTTGATTTGCAGGCTCTGCTGTAAATACCGTCACTCTTTTGCGGATAGAATCTGCTCTTTAGCCGCATTCACCAGCGCCATGGCGCCAAATTTTAAAACCGGATTAACAAGTCGGGTAATTTTTTTTTCCCCAGCCAGCTTCCATCCCAAAATAAAGATGGGGGTTATGATTAAGAGCAGGATGCCCCAGTTTTCCCGGGCACGCCGAATCAGCGCCTGTTCGTGCAGGCGCGTGGTCTGGCGGTATTCATTTAGATTTTTTTCCAGAATCGCGCGTTGAATCAGCAGTTTTTTTCGCTCACTGGCCATCCACGCCCCCGGCACGCTGCAACAAAAGCTGTCTGGTTTTTTCAAAGCTCATCTGCTGTAAATTGAATAATAAATATTTAGCGAGAGCCAGAACAGTCAGCAGATTGAACACCGTAACACAAAGTACGGAAAGGAGGAGACTGTGACTGAACTGCATAATGGAATAACCAAGCAACAGCATGCTGGAGGCCCAAAGGCTCATCATCACCACCAGCAACAGGCAGATGGTCAGCAGAAGAGGGAAAATGCTCAGCCCTGCCAGCCTGGACTCAAGGCGGACAAGAGCAATAATTGTTTTCAGAACGGCCAGTCTGCCTGTAACATAGCCGTCCAGGTCATCCAAAACACTCATTACTTTCTAAGCAGGCTGGACAGAAGAAACCCCACACCCGCGGCGATGGCTATAGAAGCCAGAGGATTTTTCTGAACCTTTCTCAATAACTCATCTGAGTATTGTTTAATCGTTTCTTCGGCATCATGCACACCGTTCATGCCCTCTTCGTACAATTCGCCGGCGTATTTTTTGCTCTCGTTGAGCAGTTCAGCCGCTTTGTCGCTGACATGGGCACGCGAGCTGCGCCCCTCTTTTTTGGTTTTTGCCTGATTTTCGTTTACCGTATTCATGATGGTTACTCCCTGTTCACGGTTAAAATCCGTCTGCGTACTTACTATAGTAGCTAAACCCAGATTTGTCACCCTGAACAGGATGGATGGTTCCCCACCTGCGCGGGGACGACACATGTGTACTAGGAACGATGAAGCGCTTCAGAGAGCTTGTTTATTACCGCCTCAACGGTGACCAGCTCCATGGTATGCTCCCCGTGAGCATGCGTGCCCCACACATTGGTTTCACCGGTTTTTTTCAAAACCTGCTCTACCGCCTGCGGATAGCAGTCAACCGCCAGATGACGAAACGTATAAGGCCCCGACACGTCCGAACTGGTTACCGCGTGCAATGCCACGACCGGGGTACCCACGGATGCAGCCATGTGCGATGGCCCCGTATCGGGACACAGGACCAGCCTGGCCTGACTGATCAGGGCCAGCAGCTGTTTGGGTTTGGTTTTGCCGGCAAAATCAAGACAGGAAGGTACCTCAGCCATGATGGCATCAGCCAGCTGCCGATCAAATGGTCCGGGTCCACCGGTTAAGACCACACTTAAATTCCAGGTTGCCTGCACATGCCTTATCACCTCGACATAACGCTCAACCGGCCAGCTGCGCTCAGGCTTACTGGCCGCAGGATTAACAACCAGATAAGGCCCAATGCCGTTCAACTGCCTGCGTACCCAGGCATGCGATATTTCATCAAGCGGCATATCCCAGCGCAGATTTTTAACCTTCAGAGCCTCCGTTGGAGCAGCCTGCTCTTCGAATACGCTCAGGCCAAGGGGCTCGGCAAATTTCAGAAAACCTTCCAGAGTATGATCATTACCCGGTCGAATACGCTCTTTAACAAACCAGCCATGGCCATCTTTGGCACGCAGAGCATCGTAGCCCACTTTACGTCTGGCTCGAATCAGAGGGTACAGCAGGTTGGCGCGAAAGCTGGCCTGCGCGGCCAATAACACATCAAACTGACGATGACGAAACTGCTGGTTAAAACGCCAGTAATCTGCCAGAGAATCCGGTTTGTCGATCACAACAAACTCAACCCGATCCATGCCCTCTACCAAATCATAGGCGGGACGAGAGATGACCCAGGTGATCGTCGCGTCTGGAAAGCCTGTCTGCAGGGCTCGAATCAACGGCACCAGCATCAGCACATCACCCAGTGCTGAGAGACGGACAACGCAGATAGAATTAATCATGTTGCAGAATAAAGCAGGAGCCGCAGTAAGGGCAGGTTTCCTTACCGGTCTTTTCAATAGGCAAATACACTTTAGGGTGAGCGTTCCACAGCTCCATTTCATCGGTAGGACAGCTCAAGGGCAGATCTTTTTTATGTACGATGTACATTTTTTCGGTGCTGGCCGGTTGTTTTGCTTTTTCACTCATCTCTCATCTCCAGTGCCACAAATCAATGTGGCGTATTATCCAGTATTTCCGTAATTTTCGCTATGATCTCGTCTCGGCTTTCTTCTTTGTCACAGGCAAAAGCCGTGGCATCCTTCCAATGCCTGAGCCAGGTCAGCTGACGCTTTGCCAGTTGTCGGGTTGCCGCAATGCCCTTGTCGCAAAAACGAGCGTAATCATCCCTGCCCGCCAGATAATCCAGAGCCTGTCGGTAACCAACGCAACGCATGGCCGGGCAGGCTGGCGGCAAGGCCCAGCTGGCCTGCAGATGCGCTACCTCATCCAGAAAACCCTGCTCGAGCATCAATTGAAAACGCTGGGCAATGCGGGCATGCAGCCAGGCCCTGTCTTCAGGCATTAATAATAGATTAACAAAGGAAAAATTCACATCGGGCCCCTCTTCTGCCAGGCGGCTGGACATGGGCTGGCCACTGAGATGAAACACCTCCAGTGCACGCTGTATTCTCTGGCTGTCGTTTGGGTGTATCCGGGCTGCCGACAGGGGATCAACCAATTGCAGTCGCGCGTGCATGGCTTCCCAGCCCAGCTTCTGAGCCTCGGCAAGCAGGCGCCCGCGCAGTGCTTCATCCGCATCAGGCAAAACGGCCAGCCCCTGCTGCAGGGCCTGAAAATACATCATGGTTCCACCAACCAGTAAGGGAATATTTCCGCGCTGAACAATAGCCGGGATTAATTCCTGAACCGCCTCGCAAAACTGCGCTGCCGAAAAGGATTGCGGTGGATCCAGGATATCAATCAAATGATGGGGTGCTGCGCGCAGTTCGGCTGCTGTGGGTTTGGCGGTGCCAATATCCATGCCCCGGTATATCATGGCCGAATCGACGCTGATAATCTCAAAGGGAAAGCGCGTGATAAGATCACAGGCCAGAGCGGTTTTACCTGAAGCCGTTGGCCCCATCAGACAGAATACCCTGTTACGCATGAAACACATCCCGGCATAAATCAAGCGACAGGGGCTTCGCAAACGCTTCGGCCCCAGGCTTCGTTACCTGTAAGCGAAAATAATCGAGGTACTCGTCGTAGCGCTCATTCAACATGGTTTGACTGTCCATTACATGGTGTTTGATTAAAGCCTCAAACAAAACATCAGAAGCGGGTTCACCCTCTTGCAGCGCAGCAATGATATCTGCCAGCAGCGCCTTGATGGATAAACCGGGGAGTAACTGCGGCAGAGAGCGAATCCGCATTGCCCCCTCACCGGTCTTTTCCAGCTCAATCCCCAAAGACTGTGTGCAGGATTTGACATTTTGCCAATGCGCTTCCGTCAGCGAAACATCCACATAAACAGGAACCAGTAAGGGTCGGCTCGCCAGCGGTCGGGGGCTTTTACGCAGGGCATCGAGCATAAAGGCTGCCTGCAGGGCACGAATATCAACCAGATAAGAATCCTGATCCAGCACGAAAACGGCAAAATGCTCGTTAAGAATCAAGGGTGCCGCCATGCTCAATTCCGGTGCCGCCGGCGGTGGGCTGTATTGATAATCCACCAACACATCCCGCTCACGCACCGCGTCTCGTCGTGGCTGGACCGCCAGGGGATGCGCGGCAAAATCCGTCTCGATAATGGGGCTGACCTGCTCCAGCCGCTCCTGTAACTGTGTGCGGATAAAATCGTGTACGTAACGCGGCTGCTGAAAGCGAACCTCGTGTTTGGTCGGGTGCACGTTGACATCGACCTCAGCCGGGTCAATGGTAAAATACAGCAGGCAGGAAGGAAAACGCCCGGGATGAAGGATTCCTTCATAGGCCTGTTTAATGGCATGGTTGATCAGCTTGTCTTTCACCATGCGCCCGTTCAGATAAACCCAGACTTTATCACTCTGACTGCGTTGATTGCTCAGATCACTGATCCAGCCGTGCAGACGCATCCCGGCATGCGTCTTATCCAGAGTAAGCGATTGCTCGATAAAGGTCTTACCCAGCACCCGTGCAATCCGGGCTGTGCGTGTCAGCTCATCCGTCGCAGCCGCCAGTTGGAGCTGCGTCTTGCCGTTGTGATTCAACGTGATACTGATTTCTGGTGAGCCCAGCGCAAAACAGCGGACAACCTTATCAATGGCCTGAAATTCAGAACGCTCGGACTTGAGAAATTTTTTCCTGACTGGCGCATTATAAAAGATATCGCGTACGTCGATGGTGGTTCCTGGCGCCCGCGCACAGGGTTGCGACTGCCCGCTTTGATTATCCAGCAGCATTCCACTCGCCTGCCCTGCCGGCCGGGAGCTGATGGAAACCCGTGCCACCGATGCAATGCTGGCCAGCGCTTCGCCACGAAACCCCATACTGGTGATGGCGTAGAGATCCGTCAGTTGCCTGATTTTGCTGGTGGCATGGGCGGCCAGCGCCAGAGGCAGATCGTCGGCGTGTATCCCTGATCCATTATCACTGATTTTGACCTGATTCAGACCACCATAGCCAATATCAATAACGATATTATCCGCGCCGGCATCCTGAGCGTTTTCTAACAGCTCTTTGACAATGGAGGCCGGTCGTTCAATGACTTCACCAGCTGCTATCTGATTGGCTACCGCCGCGCTTAACTGCCTGATTCTCATACTCATGTCAGCGGTTTCGCCCGTTGGCTCCTTGCCTTACTCAGATTGTTCATCGGATTTCTGCTGTTTACCAACGCCTCAATATAGGAACCGTGTGGTGGGTATTCCCAGAAATATTGCTTCAATCCCTCAAATATTGATTGGGTCAAACGAGCCTGATATTGCGGGCTGTTCAGATTTTTTTCTTCACGCGGATTAGAGATAAATCCGGTTTCAATCAGAATGGATGGAATATCCGGCGACTTAAGTACCATGAAACGTGCCTGCTCCACTTTGCGATTATGCAGGCTGGTCATGGTATCAAGATTGCGCAGCACCTGATTACCCATATGCAGACTGGCGGCAATGGTTGCTGTCTGCGACAAATCGATCAACACCGTTCGCACCAGACCGCTTTGATCGTCGAGTCCGCGCAGATTCACCCCACCCAGCTCCGAATAGTTTTCTTTTTCAGCCAGCCAGCGAGCTGCCTCACTGGTTGCGCCCCCCTGCGACAAGGCAAAGACCGAAGCGCCGTTGGACTGTTGATTAATAAAGGCGTCGGCATGGATGGAAATAAACACATCGCCGTTGTATTTTCTGGCAATCGTCAGCCGGTCGCGCAGGCCAACGTAATAATCACCCTTACGCGTCAATACAGCACGCATGCCGGGTTGTCTGTCGATAATCTGTTTTAATCTGGCAGCAATTGCCAGTGTCACATTTTTTTCAGCGACACGATGCGGGCCGATGGCACCTGGATCATGGCCACCGTGTCCCGCGTCAAGCACCACAACCACATCGCGGGGTGATTTACTGCGGGCTGGCTGGACAGGAGGTGGTGGTGGTGTCCGGCTGCTGACGGTAGTTCTCGCTGGAGCCGCAGAGACCTTGATTTCAGGCACATGACTGGCAGAAATATCCAGCGAAAAGGCGTGCTGTGCGCCCGGTGAGGGAGCACGCAGGCTGACGGCATCGCTCACTTCAAATACCAGACGCAGGGTACTGGGATTGGGATGTCCGCTGCGAACCCGTTTGATCAGGGCGTTATTCAGGCGCAGTCGGTTCAGATCAAAGGAGAGGCTGGTGTTGTCCAGATCCACAACCACGCGGTTTGGGTTGGTCAGAGTAAAGACTTTATGAACAATCGCTTTGTCAAGACGAAAATACAGGGAAGCCTTTCCCGCGTTTTGCGTGATCTCAACAGATTGCAGCCTGGCGGCCATGATCTGACAAGACAGAAGCAACAGTCCCAACAAGAGTGCGCTGCGTTTCATCATAGTTTCCCTGCAAGGCAAGCCAACATGTTTTCTCCAGACTGGCTTAAGGCCTCAATTGTTAAGATACGACCGTGATCCGGTATGGCCAGGGCAAAACGTAAATCCACCTCTAATGCATTTCCTGCCGCACGTTCCGGCCATTCAATGCAGGAAACAGCCTGATCGGTAAAATAATCTCTAAAACCGAGGTATTCCAGCTCCGTTTCATCTTCTATACGATACAGATCAAAGTGGTGAATTTGCAAGCCTTGACAGTCATAGCTTTCCACCAGAGAAAAAGTCGGGCTTTTAATCGCACCCGTCACACCAAGCGCGCGCAGCATCGCACGGATAAAGGTTGTTTTACCTGCACCAATCTCACCCTGAAAACTGAGCACAGCCGGGGCTGTCAGACAGCCTGCAAAAGAAGCAGCCAAATGGATGCTGGCCGATTCATCGGCTAATTCAAAGGTTTGTATTGTCATATTAAATCATTTATCAATTGTCGTAACCAAGGCATCAAATCACTGGCCAGCAGGCCTCGCTGGCCCTCACGCGCCGCTGCCAGATCGCCGGCGCGGGCATGCAGCCAAACCCCCAGTCTGGCCGCATCTGCCAATGACAGCCCCTGCGCCGCCAGTCCGGCAATCACACCACTTAATACATCCCCCATCCCGGCGGTCGCCATACCGGGGTTGCCAGCATCACAAAGGTATAGAGCCGATTCATCTGTGCACACCAGTGAACCACAGCCTTTTAAAACAACCTGTCCACCAAAATTTGCCTGCAGCATCGATACGGCGTGATAGCGATCCTGCTGTACATCCGATACCGTGCACGCCAGCAGACTGGCCGCCTCACCGGGATGAGGGGTCAGCACCCAGTTGTCGTCATGCTGGGGAAACTGCGCCAGTAATCGCAAGGCGGAGGCATCAATAATCATGGGAAGCTGGGAGGCAATCACCTGATGAAAGAGCTGCCTGGCCCAGTCGCTCGTACCAAGGCCTGGGCCAATGATGCAGTGAGATGCCCGGTTGATCAAGGGAAGCAGATCGTCAACACGCCGTATCCCATGCACCATCAGCTCAGGCAGACAGGAAGAAGCCTGTCCTGCGTGTTCAGGTCGTGTGGCAATGCTGACCATTCCCGCCCCTGTTCGCAGGGCCGCCTGGGCGGCGAGGAAAACGGATCCCGCCATGCCGTAATCGCCGCCAATAACCAGTACGTGGCCAAAATCACGCTTATGCGAGTTTCGCGCCCGCTGAGGCAATAGTGGCAGAGACGGCTGAGCAGCCAGGGTGTGCGCTATAGGCTGGATGGTCGACAGACAGGCGCCAAGGCCGAGATCATCGCAATGCAGTTCACCACAGTAATCCGGCCCGTCCAGTGTTTTCATCCCGGTTTTGCAGGCGATGAAGGTTACGGTTGCGGCAGCTTTGACGCAGATTCCCATGGCCTGTCCAGTGTCGGCCTGCAGACCGGAGGGCAAGTCCATTGCTAAGACGGGTAGCCCGCTGCTGTTAATAAGCTGAATGGCCGCCATCATGGGCTCCTGAACAAGACCTTTCAGGCCTGTGCCCAGCAAGGCATCGACAATCAAATCAGTGTCCTGCTCTACCATGTCGTCCATATACTGGCAGGGGATGCCGGCCAGTATGGCTTCCTGAGCCGCAGCTCTCGCCGCCGCAGGCAGTTGATCCGCTGCCTTGAACTGGTGGATGGTAACCAGATACCCTGCTGCATGCGCCAGGCGCGCCAGCACATAGCCGTCACCGGCATTGTTGCCACTGCCACAAAAAACAGCCAGTCTGTGAGCGTTGGGAAATCGTTGCTGCAAAAAAAGAAAGGCCGCAAGACCGGCGCGTGCCATCAAATCGGATTCGCTTACGCCAAGACCCGTGATTGCGGCTTGTTCGCAATCACGAATCTGGCTGCTGTGAAAAAGAGCAATACCGTTAGTCAGCATAAGCGCCTCACGTGTGGTAGATAAGCTGTCGCTACTCTTTTTTTACCAGAGTCAGCGCGGGTTTGTTCCGCTTTCTGGCTGCGTCAGTGATAGATGTGGTTTCTGGTGGAGGCGGTTCATTGTATTCCTCGCCAAACTCCATGCCTCGCCCGTTTTCCTTGGCATATATCGCCAGCACCGCACCGGGCAGAACAAAAATCTGCACCGTTAAACCGGAAAACCGTGCGGTAAACACAATTTTATCATTGTCGAGATGCAGGCCCCGGCATGCCTGTGGCGAAATATTCAGCACGATCTTGCCATTATTGACATGCTCCTGCGGCACTTCAACACCCGGATATTCTGCATTAACCAGAATATAGGGCGTCAAACTGTTGTCAACAATCCAGTCATATATCGCTCGAATAAGGTAGGGTTTATTTGAGGTCATATTCATCATCAGGCCGCCCTTAACTGCCTCTCAACTTCCGTCATGCTTGACTGGAACGAGTCACGCTTGAATACACGCTGCATATAGGCATGCAGGGCTTTGGCATTCGCAGGGATGTCAATGTTCAGCTGAGGCAGGCGCCATAATAAAGGAGCCAGAGCACAATCCAGCAGTGAAAACTCATCACTCAGAAAATAAGGCTTGTCAGCAAAAACCGGCTCCAGACTCACCAGGCTGTCAAGCAGGTACTCACGAGCCTGATCGGCATCGGTACCGGATTTAATCTGTTGTAATAACTGATACCAGTCCTGTTCAATGCGGTGCATCATCTTGCGTGTTTCAGCACGGGCAACTGGATAAACGGGCAGCAGGGGTGGGTGAGGAAAACGCTCGTCGAGGTATTCCATGATGATTCTGGCTTCGTATAATACCAGCTCACGATCAATCAGGGTTGGCACGGTACCGTAGGGATTAATCGCCAGCAAATCATCGCTGGCTTCGCCCTGGGTTGCCTGCAAAATTTCAACATTCACACCTTTCTCTGCCAGAACAATACGAACCTGATGACTGTATACGTCATCACAATCGGAATACAGAGACATAATTGTACGCTTTGCAACAATAGCCATGAGCCACTCCTGGATAAATCAAATGACCTTAAGAACTGAATTTTCATTCTGCAACTTAAGGGGGAACGTTGTGTGCGAGTTTTACGGTTAACGGCATGCCCTGCTACGCTACAAAGCGACACAGTCCGCGAACCAAGGAGATCCCGACGTGAGCACTGTCAGGAATTCCTGCCCGAAAACCACCATTTTAACATATTTTTCATAAAGTGGGGCATTCACCTCGCTTATTTCTGTTTTAAATCCTTCCAATACAGTTTTTTCAGCCGATAAACAATTAACAAAAAGACCGCCAGAAACGCCAGAACAAAGATACCCATTCGCTGTCGCTCCAGTTTAACCGGCTCCGCCACATAAGCCAGAAAGCTTACTAAATCGAGGACGGAGCGATCAAACTGCTGTGCCGTCATCTGACCATCGGTCACCCGTACCAGATGCGATATCGCTGCATTCTTTTCCGACCCGTTGCGCACCACCGCCCGCTCTCCGTCCAGTGCAGCCAGCACATTCGGCATGGCAACATCAGGAAACAAGGCATTGTTCACGCCAAAGGGCCTTGATGGATCATTATAAAAACTCTGCAGGTAGGTATACAGCCAGGACGGACTGCGCTTACGTGCTATCAGGGACAAATCCGGGGGGACAACACCAAACCACTGTCGGGCATCTTCTGGCGGCATGCTGATCTCGATGGGATCGTGGACTCGTGCCTTTGTGAAAATAAGGTTACTCTGTAAGAGATCCGTGTCAATTTCACCATCGAAGGTTGTCAGCCCCAGATCACGTGCCATACGGTTATAACGCATATATTGCAGGGAGTGGCAGCCGGAACAATAGTTCATGTACATTCTCGCTCCACGCTGCAGAGCCGCCCTGTCGTGCCAGTCTATATCGACAGGCATGAGAGGCAGGGTCGGGCCGAGACTTGACTGCGCAGCACCGGCAAACACCATCAGGGTCAGAAATTTCTGGATATGTTTTAGCATCATTTTTCGATCCTTTCCGGCACGGACTGATGGCTTTCCCAGCGGCTGTAAAATGGCATTAACAGAAAAAAGGCGAAATACAGAACCGCAAACACCCGGGCAAGTATCTGCCGTGCCGGCGTCAGGCCAACTGTGCCGAGGTAACCGAGCACCACGACCGTTATCACAAAGATGAGCAGAGCCAGACGTGAATACGTACCTTTATAACGCATGGATTTTACTGGGCTGTGATCCAGCCAGGGCATGAACAGCAGCAGCAGGATAGCAGAGCCCATCCCCACGACCCCAAGCAGTTTATTCGGGATGGCACGCAAAATACTGTAGAACGGCGTCATGTACCAGGCTGGCGCAATCAAATCTGGCGTTACCATAGGATTCGCCGGGGTAAAATTGTCATGTTCGAGAAAATATCCGCCCATTTCCGGCGCAAAAAATACAATCGCAAAAAAAATCATTAAAAACACCAGCGCACCCACTGAGTCTTTCAGGGTGTAGTACGGATGAAACGGAATGCCATCCAGCGGTCGCCCCTGTTCGTCCACGTGCTTTTTGATATCAATGCCTTCGGGGTTGTTGGAGCCCACTTTATGAAGAGCGACGATATGCAGATAGACCAGACCAATCAAAAGCATGGGAATAGCGACGATATGTAAGGCAAAAAAGCGCTGCAGAGTGGCATTAGAGACATGGTAATCGCCTCGTATCCAGGTCACCAGACTATCACCAACATAGGGGATTGCACCAAACAGGGAGGTAATAACCTGAGCCCCCCAGTATGACATCTGCCCCCAGGGGAGGAGATAACCGAAAAAGGCCTCCGCCAGCAGCAGGATAAACAGTGCCATCCCAATCAGCCAGACCAGTTCTCTGGGCTTTTGATAGGAACCATACAACAAAGCCCGGAACATATGCAGATAGACCACAATAAAAAAAGCCGAGGCACCCGTTGAATGCATATAGCGCAGCAGCCAGCCGTAGTTGACATCACGCATAATGTATTCGACTGAGGAAAATGCGTCTTTGGCGGTGGGAGTATAAAACATGGTCAGCCACAACCCGGTCAATAACTGATTGACCAGCACAAGTAAGGCCAGCGAACCAAAAAAATACATAATATTAAAGTTTTTCGGTGCGTAATACTCGCTGACGTGTTTTTTCCAGGTACTCATTAGAGGGAAGCGTTCCTCAATCCAATTTGACAAGCCACTCATGCCTTGCTTTTCCTTGCTCAGATTTAACCGATTTCTATCATATGCTCGTTAACAAAACGATACGGCGGCACTTCGAGATTGATTGGCGCAGGAACGCCTTTAAATACTCGACCGGCCAAATCAAAGGTAGAACCATGGCAAGGGCAAAAAAAGCCACCCGGCCATTGCGGACCCACTTCATTGATGACTGGAGTATATTTGGGTGTGCAGCCTAGATGCGTGCAGACGCCGACCAACACAAGGTATTCAGGATTTATGGAGCGATGTTCGTTTTTGGCGTAATCGGGTTGTTGCTCAACAAGCGATTGCGGATCACGCAATAAAGCATCGTTTTTAGGCAACTGTGCCAGCATTTCCTGGGTACGCCGAACGATCCAGACTGGCTTGCCCCGCCATTCGACGGTAGCCTGCTGACCGGGTTCAATTTTACTTAAGTCAACGAGAACGGGAGCGCCGGCTGCTTCTGCCCTGGCACTGGGCAGCCAGGAGGATACAAAGGGCGTGAGCGCACAGGCCACACCAACACCGCCAAGTACACCGGTTGCGCCCAGCAAAAATTTTCGCTTTTGCTCGTCTATGGATTCTTCTGAACCGTCTTTATTTACTTCAGATTCGGCTTTTTCAGTCACTGTTGTCCTGTCCTGTAAAATCAATCCGTTAGGTAACACATGCCAAAAGTATGACAGTTTATGTTATATCAAAGATTCACGTATTAGGGAAGGCTCAGGATGGAGGTAAAAAAAAACCCCGCATTGTGCGGGGTTGTATTTGAATTATCGTTTTGAGTACTGTGGAGCGCGGCGTGCTTTGTGTAAGCCGATTTTTTTCCGCTCGACTCGGCGTGAATCGCGAGTCAACAGACCTTTGGCACGTAATTTCTTACGGAATGAATCAGGATTTGGCTCAGCATCGGCTGCCAGATCATGCTCATCGTAAGCAACCAGTGCACGGGCGATACCCAGACGGATGGCGCCGGCCTGACCTGATATACCACCACCAACAACGG
Organism: Legionella navarrensis; assembly: GCF_052527415.1. Classification (NCBI taxonomy): domain Bacteria; kingdom Pseudomonadati; phylum Pseudomonadota; class Gammaproteobacteria; order Legionellales; family Legionellaceae; genus Legionella; species Legionella navarrensis. The sequence continues at coordinate 71,906 of NZ_JBNVZR010000013.1, forward strand.
TAGCATATACGTCAAATTTGCTGGTCACGTCAACAGCTTCAAACGCCTGACGGACAACCATGCATGATGTCTCACGACCGAAATAATCTTCGAGCGCACGGTTATTGATTTTTATTTCGCCTTTCCCTGGTCGCAGGAACACGCGAGCAGTAGAACTTTTACGACGACCTGTACCATAGTATTGCTGCATCTCAGCCATAATACTTATTCCTCAATCTCAAGTTGCTTGGGTTGCTGTGCTGTATGTGGGTGTTCGCTTCCAGCATACACTTTCAGCTTACGATACATCTCTCTTCCCAGCACATTTTTAGGCAGCATACCCTTAACAGCCAGTTCAATGATACGAACAGGGTTTGAGTCCTGCAGCTTATCAAAGGAAATGGATTTGATACCACCAGGAAAACCGGAATGACGATAGTACATTTTTTCCTTGAACTTCCGTCCTGTGACAGCAATTTTTTCTGCATTAACAACAACGATGTAATCACCGGTGTCTACATGCGGGGTGTATTCTGCTTTATGCTTGCCACGCAAACGTCTTGCAATTTCGGTAGCAACACGACCCAGAATTTTATCGCTGGCGTCGATGATGTACCAGTCACGTTTTACTTCGTGAGCTTTGGCGCTAAATGTTTTCATTAAATTAACTCCGAACCGCCTACTATAGGTAATCTTTCAATCTTGGACGGGCGATTTTAACCAAAACTGCTTCAACCTACAAGTAAATTAGAATAAAACTTGCAGACAAATTAAATATTTTATGAATTTACCCTAAAATATTCGCTTACTTTCCGATCCGTTTCGATCGAAATATGAACTAAAATCTGTCTATACGTGATTATCAAGCAGCAATTGTTCTGCTATTTGATTATTAATCAGACAGGTTTCGATAATTGTATCAATATCTGCTTCTGATTCATATCTGAACCAGAGACTTTCTGGATAGATTACAATGCATGGGCCTGAAGCACAACGTCCCAGACAGCCGGATTTGCTGACTCGAATTTTACCCGGGCCGAACATGTCCAGCTCCAGTAAGCGTGTTTTCAGGTAGTCAAAGAAGTCTTCTCCGCCTGTATTGGCGCAGCAGGCCTTGCCTGCTGCCTTTTGATTTGTGCATACAAATACGTGTCGATTATAGTGACTCAAAATCTCAGGTTCCTCGTTGCTCGATTTTAGATTTCAATTTCAGTCCGGGCTTGAATGTGACCACCCGTCGCGCCACAACAGGAATTTCCTCTCCTGTTTTTGGATTACGGCCAGGACGCTGTGGTTTATCTCGCAGAGTGAAATTGCCAAAGCCCGAGAGTTTCACGTGCTGCCCGTTCTCAAGGGAGTGACGTATGGTCTCGAAAAACTGGTCAACCATGTTTTTAGCATCCGGTTTGAGCAGCCCCAGCTCATTACACAGTGTATCCGCAATCATAGCCTTACTCAGTGCATTCACGATTAGTCCCTCAATGTAATTGCAAATCGTTCTTCCAGTTTTGTAATTATAGCACTGATTGTTTGATTAATTTCAAGATCGACCAGAGTACGTGTTTTATCCTGCAGAGTCAGGGCGATTGCTACGCTCTTTTTGCCGGCTGGAATGGATTCACCTGTGTACACATCAAACACATTAAACTGCTTCAGCCAGTTCTGATCCACGGTTTCCCTTACCAGTTGTTCAATCTGGGCCATGGACACGCTGTCATCAACCAGCAGCGATAAATCCCGGCGGATTTGAGGAAAACGCGATATGCCCTGATATCTGGGTGTGTCAGATTTTGTAAGCCCTGGCAGTCTGATTTCAAATAAAACCACATCATCCTGCAAATCCAGTGCATCGGCAATTCGTGGGTGCAGCACGCCGCACCAGCCAATTGGCTCCTGATCAAGAACAAGCTGTGCCGACTTCCCGGGATGAAGAGCATGATGCTCAGCGGGTTCGAATCGAACATGAGACAGATTGAGAGCCGCAAACAAAGCCTGTAAATCGCCTTTCAGATCAAAGAAATCAAACCTGCGATTTGTTTCGTTCCAGCTCATGGCAGCGCATTCGCCGGTCAACAGGCCACCCAGACAGGGTGTTTCAACGCTGCCGCCCTCCTTCGCTTCAAAAATCACACCCTGTTCAATAAACTTTATGGCAGTCTGTTGACGATGCATATTATAAATCATCGAGGCGATCAGGCCTGGCCACATACCGGCGCGCATTTGAGCCAGCTCGGATGAGATGGGATTCAGCAGACTGATGGTGCCAGCGTCAGGATAGAGAACACTTTGCAGCTCAGGATCCACAAAGCTGTAACTGATGGTTTCGTGATAGCCACGCGCCATGAAAAAATTCAGAGCGCTCATCGCCAGCGACTCGATGGGATTGATAGCACCGGCGCACACGGCCGCCAGCATCGTGTCTCCTTTGATGTTATCGTAGCCGTAAAGACGGATAACCTCCTCGACCAGATCCACATCCAGCTGTATGTCCATGCGGTGCGACGGAACCTGAACATCCCATTGAGACGCGCCCTGCTTAATCGTCATACCCAGGCCCTGCAGCATCAGCTGCATGTCGGAATCAGGAATTTCAAGCCCGGTCAGCTGCCTGACTTTTTCTGGCCGAAAGGCAACGCTGCGGGCTGGCGGCATGTGCTCAGGAGAGGACAGCATCGAAATGGGGCCAGCTTTACCGCCGGCAATTTCAAGAATCAGAGACGTGGCCCGCTCAATAGCCAATAAGGGCAGCGCTGGGTCAACACCTCGCTCATAGCGTTGCGCCGAATCTGTACTCAGACCAAAACGACGGGCGACCCCGGCGATTGATATTGGATTAAACCAGGCACTTTCCAGGAAAATGTCGCAGCTTGTTTCATTCACTGCACTGAACTCACCTCCCATCACACCAGCCAGCGCCACTGGCTGAACCGAGTCGGCAATCACAAGCTCTGTGCCCTCAAGTGTAATCGTCTGTCCATCGAGCAATGCCAGAGACTCATCTTTCCGGCTTTTGCGAATAATCATATCGCCCTGCAGACGGCTCAAATCCATCGCATGCATGGGCAATCCAAGCTCCAGCATCACGTAGTTTGTCACGTCAACAACGGGATGAATGACGCGGATACCCGACCGGCGAAGTCGCTCGCGCATCCACAGAGGGGTTACAGCACGCGGATTTAAGTCGCGGATAATACGGCCGCTGTAGAGAGGACAGGCCTCTTTAAACTGCAAATCAATGCGCTTCTGTTCGTCGATACCGGGCGCCACGTTCCACGCAGGAAGTGGCTGTAATTCTGTTTGCGTCAGAGCGGCTACCTCACGGGCGACACCACGGATACTCAGGCAATCAGCACGATTGGGGGTTAACTCAATGTCGAAAACCACGTCATCAAGCCGCATGTAGTCACGAAAAGAGGTACCGAGAGGGGCGTCTTCATCCAGTTCGAGTATACCTTCGGAGCTTTCAGCCAGCCCCAGTTCACTGGCGGAACAGAGCATGCCCTGCGACAACTCGCCACGCAGACGGGCTTCCTTAATGACCAGACCACCCGGCAGACGGGCGCCGATCTGGGCAAGAGCCACAGTCAGTCCGGCGCGCACGTTCGAAGCGCCACAAACAATTTTCAGCGTTGATCCTGTGCCGGTGCTGACCTCACACAGACTCAGTTTATCAGCCTGTGGATGCTGGCTGGTACTCAGCACTCTGGCCACCACCACGCCATCGAAGTCCCCGGCAACCGGGCTAATCGAATCTACCTCCAGACCCGCCATGGTTAATCGTGATGCCAATTGTTTCGCATCCCATGCCGGATTCACCCACTCACGCAACCAGATTTCACTTACTTTCATCGTCGATACCTACTTAATGCCTGTGTTTCAGGATGTCCCTCTGGACGGCCCCTGGAATTGATTCAAAAAATTCAAGTCGTTTTCAAACATCAGTCGCAGATCGTCAATACCAAAATACAGCATGGCGAGTCTGTCTATGCCCATACCAAACGCCCAGCCCTGGTATTCATCCGGCGAGATGTTTACATTGGTGAGCACGTTTGGATGCACCATTCCACAACCCAGTACTTCAAGCCAACCGGTGTATTTGCACGAACGGCAGCCCGCACCGGAGCATTGTGTACATTCGATGTCTACTTCGGCTGATGGCTCGGTAAACGGAAAATAGGATGGCCGGAAACGCAAGGCCAGCTCCCTGCCGAAAAAACTGGCAAAAAAATCTCGCAGCAGACCACGCAGATTGGTCATGGTAGCCTGTTTATCAATTAATAAGCCTTCCACCTGGTGAAACATGGGGGTATGAGTCATGTCTGAATCGCAGCGATACACGCGACCCGGAGCGATTAATCGCAAGGGAGGCTCAATGGATTCCATTACACGGATCTGTACAGGTGACGTATGCGTTCGCAGCAGGCGGCCGTCACCAAAATAGAAGGTGTCGTGCATGGCCCGTGCGGGATGGTGCCCTGGAATATTCAGGGCTTCAAAATTGTAGAATTCGGTTTCAATTTCCGGCCCGTCGACGATATCAAAGCCCATACGGCTGAAATAACTGTTTATGAACTGTTTGACCTGGGTCACAGGGTGAATGGAGCCGGATTGTTTCTGTCGTCCGGGCAGGCTGATATCAATGCGTTCAGCTGCCAGTTTTTTTTGCAGGTTTTCTTCTTTGAGAAGCCGCATTTTATCTTCGATCAGGGTGCTGATTTCTCGTTTCACCACGTTGACCAGTTGCCCCATTTTAGGCTTTTCTTCGGCGCTCAGATTCACCAGATTTTTTAGAATCTCGGTCAAACGCCCTTTTTTTCCCAGATAATCGACTCGAATGGCTTCCAGAGCATTGACGTCTTGTGCGGCACTGATCGCCTGGGCAGCTTGTTGCTGCAAATCGGTAATGTCTTGCATGATATAGTAACCTGCATGTAAAAAAGGAGGCCGCGGCCTCCTCTAGTTATATCAATTTATACGGCAAATCCATTCAATATTAAATCAGGATTCAATATTGACGAGACATCAGGCTAATGCGGCTTTCGCTTTTTCAGCGACTGCTGCGAAACCTGGCTTGTCGTATACAGCCATATCGGCCAAAACTTTACGATCAAGTTCAATGGACGCTTTTTTCAACCCATCAATCAAACGGCTGTAAGACATACCACATTCACGCGCCTGAGCGTTGATACGGGTAATCCACAGAGCGCGGAATTGGCGTTTTTTCTGACGTCGATCACGATAGGCATACTGGCCAGCCTTAATTACCGCTTGTTTCGCAACACGGTAGGTACGACTACGGGCACCATAATAACCTTTGGCCTGATCTAAAATTTTCTTGTGACGGGCTTTCGCCGTCACACCACGTTTAACTCTTGGCATTTTTCATTCCTCCCCTTAACTACCGTGCAACATACGAGCGGCCAAACGTGCATCGCACGCTTTGAGTGTGCCATTGGCAACACGCAGCTGACGTTTCTGCTTGGTCGTTTTCTTGGTGAGGATGTGGTTTCTGTAAGCACGGCGGCGCTTGATGGCACCACTTGCTGTTTTGCGGAAGCGTTTTTGCGCTCCACGGTGTGACTTTAACTTCGGCATAACGAAATACTCCGCATTTGTTCTAACTGCATAAATGACAGGCTATTGTTGGATTCGTTCTAAAAAGCAGGACGCATCAACAAAACCCACAAGAGACATCGTTCACTTGAACTGGCTGAGACATACAGACTCTCAGAACAGGACAAATGAGCAAAGCCCTTATTTTTTCTTTGGCGACAACACCATCAACAACTGGCGTCCTTCACGTTTCGCATGCTGCTCAACCACGGCGTATTCGGCCGTATCCTGCTGCAGACGCTCCATGATCTTCATGCCAATGTCCTGGTGAGCCATCTCACGACCACGAAAACGCAGCGTAATTTTGACTTTGTCACCATGATTAAGGAAACGTACCAGGTTGCGTAGCTTGACCTGGTAATCCCCATCTTCCGTCGTTGGACGGAATTTCAACTCTTTGACCTGAATCTGCTTTTGCTTTTTCTTTGCTTCAGCTTGTTTTTTACTCAGTTCAAAAAGAAACTTACCGTAGTCCATTATTTTACAGACAGGAGGTCTGGCTGACGGCGATATTTCTACCAGATCAAAACCACCTTCTTCTGCCGCACGCAAGGCTTCACGGGTTGAAACAATCCCCATCTGGTTACCTTCAGCATCAATTAAGCGTACCTCAGGTACGTTGATCTGCTCATTGATTCGTGCGCGATCACTGTCACGTTTATTTTGTACGGTAATAGTCTAATCCTCCGGCTGATTTTAGTTACGACCTCTGGCTTGTACTTCTTGCCCTAACAGGTCGCAGATTGCATCAATACTCATGATGCCAAGGTCTTTTCCTTCGCGTGTGCGAACGGAAACAGTCCTGTTTTCCACTTCTTTATCGCCAATTACCAATAAATAGGGAACTTTTTGCATGGTATGCTCGCGAATTTTAAAGCCAATCTTCTCATTTCTCAAGTCAAAGTTGGTTCGAAAGCCTTGTTTTTGTAAAATTTGTGTTACTTCGCTGGCATAATCATTCTGTTTTTCACTGATTGTCAGCACAGAAACCTGTTCTGGAGCCAGCCACAGAGGGAAACGACCGGCATAATGCTCTATCAGAATTCCCATGAATCGCTCCAGCGATCCGAGAATGGCACGATGCACCATTACCGGAATGTGCCTGCTTCCATCTTCAGCGATATAACTGGCATCAAGACGTTCGGGCATGGAGAAGTCTACCTGAATTGTTCCGCATTGCCAAATACGGCCCAGACAGTCTGACAGAGAGCATTCAATTTTAGGCCCGTAAAAAGCCCCTTCTCCCGGCGCATCAACCCAGGTGATGTTGCGATCGCGTAAGGCGTTTTTCAAGGCTTCTTCGGCTTTATCCCAGACGGCATCGCTGCCTACGCGTTTTTCAGGTCGCAGAGCCAGACGGTATTTTATCTCGTCAAAGCCAAAATCAGTGTATACCGATTCGACCAGCTCCAGAATCATGGCGACCTCTGATTGAATCTGTTCTTCGGTACAGAAAATATGCCCGTCATCCTGAACCATGTTGCGTACGCGCATCAGTCCGTGCAGGGATCCTGATGGCTCGCAGCGATGGCAGTTTCCAAATTCGGAAAAACGCAGGGGCAGATCGCGATAACTCTTGAGTCCGTTGTTGTATACCTGGACGTGACAGGGGCAACTCATGGGCTTGACCACGTAATCGCGGTTTTCGGTTTCTGTCACAAACATATCATCGCGGAAATTTGCCCAATGGCCTGATTTTTCCCACAGCGAGCGATCTACCAGCTGTGGTGTCTTGATTTCCTGATAGCCGAAACTTTTCAGCCGCTGACGGATGTATTGTTCGAGGATAATATAGACTGCCCAGCCTTTGGGATGCCAGAAGACCATGCCAGGGGCGATATCCTGAAAGTGAAACAGATCCATGGACTTACCGAGTTTACGATGATCCCTTTTTTCTGCTTCTTCAATGCGATGCAGATAAGCGTCCAGCGCTTTTTTATCGTTCCAGGCGGTACCATAAACACGCTGCAGCATGGCATTACGCTGATCGCCACGCCAGTAGGCCCCAGCCAGTTTGGTTAATTTGAATGCTTTCAGATGCCCGGTTGATGGAACATGAGGGCCACGACACAGATCTTCAAAATCACCCTGCCTGTACAGCGACAACGCTTCAGTGGCAGGAATATCGGCAATAATTTCCGCTTTGTATTCTTCGCCAATCTGACGGAAATACTGAATCGCTTCATCACGTGGCAGCACGCGGCGGCTGATGGGCAGGTTTTCTTTGGCCAGAGCCTGCATTCTGGCTTCAATCAGAACCAGATCTTCGGGGGTAAAAGGACGTTCGTAGGCAAAATCGTAATAAAAGCCGTCTTCAATGACCGGACCGATGGTCACCTGAGCCGTTGGAAACAATTGCTTGACAGCCTGCGCCAGCAGATGAGCTGTGGAGTGACGGATGATTTCAAGGCTGGCTTCATGTTTGTCTGTCACGATAACCAGTGCGCAGTCATGTTCGATGGTAAATCCCGTATCGACCATTTGCCCGTCAACGATTCCGGCAAGGGCCACCCTGGCGAGTCCTGGACTGATTGAGTGAGCAATATCGTATACGGTAACCGGGTGTTCGTAGTGTTTTATCTGTCCATCAGGCAATGTAATATTTGGCATTTTGCGCACCTCTTCGTCCACCAGGCCGTTAAACCTATCAGAAAACCACACGAAAAAAACCCTGCAATGCAGGGTTAAGATGGTAGGCACGAGTGGGATCGAACCACCGACCACCACCATGTCAAGGTGGTGCTCTACCACTGAGCTACGTGCCTAAAATTCGTTCTCCGTCAGGAGTGGGATAGAGTATATAAAAGCTATTGCAACAAAGCAATTGTTTCTTGCAGGAATCATAAAAAAGTTTGGCAAATCAGAAACGGACTGCCTTTTGGTCTGCGGCGAAACTGGTATATAATATGTCATGATAATCCATTACGAACCAGCCAACAGGACTCCCGTGTCTGAGACAAACCGCATCGCCCTCACCAGCGATGTATGCATTCCGCTCGGCGAAATTGAAATGAATCCCATTCGTGCTCAGGGCGCTGGCGGTCAAAATGTAAATAAAGTTTCAACAGCCATTCATTTGCGTTTCAACATTGCTGACTCGTCACTGCCAGACTTGTATAAGGCCCGCCTGCAACAGGTTCGTGATTACCGTATATCGTCTGATGGAATTATCAACATCAAGGCGCAGAAGTATCGCAGTCAGGAATCGAATCGTGAGGACGCGCTGCAGCGCCTGATCAATTTAATCAACAAGGCGATGATCGTTCCCAGACAGCGACGCCCGACCAGGGCATCGCGGCAATCCGTCAAAAAACGGCTGGACAGGAAAACGAAACGGGGTCAGCTTAAAAAACTGCGGGATAAGCGTGTTGGCCCGGACTTCAGCTGATACCGGCGTTAGACACTGAGTTCAGCCAGGCCAGAAATTTTTCGTCTACGTACTCACTGCCCGCAATACTCAGATGATGACTGTCCCGATAGAGCAGATGCTGCTGGCGCTTCAAAGGGCATTGCCCTTCGTGGCATAAAAATGGCGTGGGATTAAAAATAAGCAATCCGCCCTGATTCTGGCTGAGCCGCCTCAGTAAATCTGCGTATTCCTGCTGTCTCGACAAAACGGCGCCCGTCTGCAGATAACAACCGGCTTTGGGAGCCAGTGGGCGATCAATGCAGCGTTCCGGCATAAAGGGCACTTCAGGAATGTCCTGAAACAGAACCACTTTTTTTCCAGCTTTTTCCAATGCCTGTACTGTTCGGGCCAGCCCATTATAAAAGACCTCCAGCCGTGAGATATCAGCCGTCTGGGCGCCCCTGTCCTGCAGTACAAAATGCGAGGGGGAATGTTCGCCCATGTGTTGTGCCGCATACCCTGTTTTACTGATATAAAACGGCCCCAGAGAGGCCAGCACCACCGTGTCTATGGACGGATTATCCATAATCAGTTTCAGAGCGCTTTGATTGGCCTCAACGCAGCGATCCTCGCTGCCCAGCCAGTAGCTCTGTACGTTCAGTAAGGGAGGGCATCCGCTCTCCCCCACAAACAGCCAGTTCGTCGAGGCATCTTCTTTCAGCAAACCGGGGAACAGGTGATCCGCATGACTGTCTCCCCACAGGGCCTTCGTTGGTGCACCGGTTCTTGTCTGCATACACCAGGTCAGTGATTTTTTTTGCTGGCTGCCGGCGTTACAGGTCGCTGCCAGCTTTCGATATTGTTCAAATCCTTTGATGTCATCGGTCAGCGATTGCCTTGCCTGCACAAGACCCCGCCCGTCCAGCCCCTGATTCATATAGATAAAAAAGGCCAGTCCACTCAGAGATAACAGCATCAGAACCAGTATCTGAGCGCTGACAGCCGCATGACGCCTGCCCGCGGGGGAAAAGCGAATGGGGTTTTCGAGAAATGCCCAGGTCAGCCAGGCAAGAACAGCGCTCGCCAGCAGAAGGCTTAACGTCAGCGCGTTCGACAGAGTGCCAGAGTAAATGATGCGCGCAAAAGACAAGAGCTCCCAGTGCCAGAGATACAGAGGATAGCTGATCAGCCCGACAAAGGTTAAGGCCGACAGACTTAAGAGACGCTGATTGACCCAGGCCGTTGGCGTAGCCAGCAGTATCCCGGTGCACAGAGTGGGCAGTAATGCTGCCCATCCAGGATAAATCAGGCGGCTGCTGAAGAGCATAATGCCAAGCGATAAAACGATAAGGCTGGCAGCGCTCAGCAGATTTATAACGATGGGATGTCTGGCTATGCCCTGATTGACCGGCAGACAGGCCAGAGCGCCTCCCAGACCTAACTCCCAAAAACGAGACGGCGGAAGATAAAACGTTGTCACACCATGATGTCTGGCCCGCAGCACATTGAATAAAAACGAGAGGCAGACTACCCAGGTGATGGCCGATAAGGGTTTGAAGCGTTTTTTCCAGATGATATAGATAAACACGGGCCAAATCAGATAGAACTGCTCTTCAATCCCCAGCGACCACAAATGCAATAAGGGTTTTAATTCGCTGCTGACGTCGAAGTAGCCTGACTCTTTCCAGAGCAGAATATTGTTGAGAAAAAAACTGCTGCCCAGAATATGCTTATTCAGATTTTTGTATTCTTCGCTCAAAAGCAGAAAATACCCGGCGATCATGGCCGTCAGCAGCACCAGAATAAGAGCCGGAAAGATACGGTTGATTCGTTTGATGTAAAATGTTGACCAGCGAAAGCGCTGGCTGGCTACCTGCTGAATAATGATGGACGAAATCAGAAAACCGGAAATCACGAAAAACACGTCAACACCGATGAACCCGCCGGGAACCAGGGCGGGAAAGGCGTGAAACAACACCACGGACAAAACAGCAATCGCCCGCAGCCCGTCGATGTCTTTTCGGTAATGTGTGTCCATTGGCAAAGCAGGATCCATCGGTAAGCAGAATAGGAAATCAGGGTGTGGAGTATTTCATTTCAAGGCAGGTATGTCAAAAATCGCTCTATGCGGAACATGGCCGCATAGATCGATTGGCAGACAAGGCTTACTGGCGGGGTGGCCGGCTGTTGTACGTTGCCACTCTGGCGCCCCAGTCGAGCAGATTTTTATTGCAATCGTCCTTGTCCAGTATCACCTCAACAAAGCACAGGCAGTTCAGCGTGGGCAGAATCTTCATGACCTCGAGCAACTCCTGCCAGGTTGAGACCTTAAAGCCACGCGCCTCATGGGCGGCACCGTTAAATACGGACACCAGATCCTTGTACTGCCAGTTATTGATGACATTGTAGGGGCCATCATGAATCTGAACCTCGATGGTGTATGAGGCATTATTCATCAGGAAAATAATGGGTTTGTAGTCATAGCGAATCAGAGTTGATATTTCCTGAGCACTCATCTGGAAGGAACCATCGCCTATCAAGGCAACAACCCGCTTTTTATCACCCAGAGCCGCCTGCATGCCCAGCAGAGCACCGACCGACCAGCCAATCGATCCATATTGCATTTGTATTTCGAAGGGACAGTCAACCGGCAGCTGCAGTTTCATGCTGTTAAACCAGGAGTCTCCGGTTTCTGCCAGTATGGCATGTTCCGAACTTAACAGGGCCTGAATCTGACCAAACAAAAACCGCGTGGTGACCGCAGTATTGCGTTCATCCGGCTGATCATACAGGGGCGCCTTACCGGCAATCCGCTGATACGCTTTCAGTGAGCTGTCGTTGAAGGTCAGCCGCGACTGCAGCCCTTCGAGGAAATCGCCCATGGTCACGCCGGTGTACACTTGCCCAAGAACCGTGATTTTGCCTTCTTCAATAATAATGGATTTTTTGGGCTGAATATTACAGACATGTCCAACCGTGGTGTAATCGTTAAAATTGGGACCAATAAACAGGTACATGTCGCTTGATTCAACAATTTCCCCGCAGCCGGGTGTACTGACAGGCCCCCAGTAGATTCCCATGTAATTAGGGTGCTCTTCGGAAACGAAGCTCTTGGCGTCTGGCATGGCCGCCAGTCCGTAGCCACAGGCGGTGCTGAGAGACTCCAGTAAACCATCGCCTCGCCAGTGTCGCGCGCGGCTGCCAACGATCAGCACTGGCTTAACAGCCGCATTTAATTTTTCTGATACATCACGCAGCGCCTCGCTCAAGGCCGACGTATCGCTGGAGCGGCGGTTGTTCAGCGCGCGCCGGGTAGGCGTTGATACGCTCATGCCGGCGATATTACAGGCAATTTCGATATAAACCGGTTTGTTCCGTTCCATGGCGATAGCAATGGCTTCATCAATCTGAAACGGGGCGTCGGCAGGACGGTGAATAAATACAGTGTGAGCGGTTACGTGCTCAAAAATACGACGGACGAAATCATTATGTTCCGTTGCCAGCGTATGATGGAGAATCTCGGCGTCCTGAATGGAGTTGGTATTGGGTCCGCCTGAGATAACAATAAGCGGCAGGTTCTCGGCGTAGGCTCCGGCAACTGCATTCAATGCACTGAGCGCGCCTACACTGAAGGTCACAACCAGAGCCGATACACCCTTGATACGGGCGTAGCCATCCGCTGCGTAGCCGGCGTTTAATTCGTTGCAGCAGTTGATCATGTTGAGCTGCGGATGCTTAAGCAGTTCGTCAAGCAGACTGAGATTATAATCGCCTGGAATGGCAAAATAGGAGGCGATACCCAGTTCTTCCAGTCGCTGCGCGAGATAGGTTCCAACCGTTGTCATGTTCACTCCCTTGATTTAGATCATGGTATCTGGTCAAAGCGTAGCTGGTATATCAGGAAGGAGCAAGTTGTGAGCGATTTTAACACATATCCTGGATAGGCTGTCATTGCGAGCGTCAGCGAAGCAATCCACGTTCGGAGCACGGAACCATGGATTGCTTCGCTGACGCTCGCAATGACTAAGATCGGGTTTATCTTTTGTAAAATCGCCTGCTTATGCTTTCGTCCTGCAAGTCTGGAGAAAGGATAGTCAGGCAGGCAGTGGGTCGCGGCCGCACCTGCCAGTGTCGGACAGCCGGATCAGGCCTCTTCGCTGACACTCAGAATAACAATGGGTTCAACAGGCACATCAGAATGTCCGCTGTTGTTGCCGGTTTTTACTTTACCAATCGCATCAACTACGTCCATGCCTTCAACCACTTCACCGAAGACGCAATAGCCGTAGCCCTGAGCGTTTTCACCGGTGAAATTCAAAAAGCTGTTATCAACCAGATTAATAAAAAACTGCGCCGTAGCCGAATGCGGGTCGTTCGTTCGCGCCATGGCAATAGTGCCGCGCTTGTTGGGTTTGGCTGATTTGGCTTCGTTTTTAACTGGCTCGTTCGTTTTTTTCTGAGACATGTCAGCCAGCATGCCGCCGCCCTGAATCATAAATCCGCTGATCACCCGATGAAAAATTGTGTCATTGTAAAAGCCACTTTTTACGTATTCGCGAAAGTTGTTCGCTGTGTTCGGGGTGTTTTCATCATCCAGGTTAATTTTGATAACGCCGGCGGATGTATTAATAACGATCATGAGATCTCCTGTTAATTAAATAAAAATCAGCCATTATAAAGCAGGCTGAGTCTGACCTGACCGGGGATTGCCAAGAATCAGATCGCGCATTCTAGCACAAACATCGTGCATTACGTGAATATTATGAATACTTGCCAGGGCGGTGAACAGATTCGCCTTCTGTTTGAACAGATGATGCAAGGAAGCACGGCTGTGGTTCTGACAGGTGTAGCAGGTACAATCGGCCATGACCGGTGAAAAATCATTGGCGAAAGACGCTTTCTTAATCTGCAGCCGGTGATTGTCGTATTCGCTGTCAAAGCGCAGCCAGTGTCCATCCGGCACCACACGACCACAATATAAGGCGCCATGGCGTGCATTTCTTGTCGGGGCAACGCAGTCAAACATGTCGATGCCCTGCGCCACCACGTCCAGAAGATCCTGAGGCGACATGCCGACGCCCATGGTGTAGCGAGGCTTGTTTTCCGGTAAAAAACGCCTGACCCACTGAACAATCTGCACCGTTTTTTCCATATCAAAGCCAACGGTTTCACCGCCGATTGCGATGCCATCGGTATTCATGGACGCTACAAAATCAGCGCATTCGCAGCGTAAATCCTCGTAGATTCCACCCTGAACGATACCAAACAAAGCCTGGCTGTAACCATAACGCGACTGAGGAAACTGCTGGTGGTACACCATGGATTGCTGCAGCCAGCGATGCGTTCTCACCATAATACGCTGCACCTCGTCACGCGAAGAGCCATCCGGGGTGCATTGATCAAAGGCCATAATGATATCGGCGCCGATGATTTTTTGCGTTTCCAGCGACATTTCAGGGGTCATATGAATCAGGCGCTGACTGTCTGGCAGAGTAAAATGAGCCCCCTCTTCATCAATCGTGCATATTTCACGGTTCTTCGACAGGCTGAATACCTGGAAGCCACCGCTGTCGGTTAACATGGGGCCGTGCCAGCCCATGAACGGATGCATGCCGCCGGCCTGTTCGATCACGTCCATGCCTGGCGCGCACAGCATGTGATAGGTATTGCCGCCCAGAATAATCTGGCTGCCCGCAGCGCAGAGCTCGCCGGGCATCATGTTGTTGACACCAGCACGTGTTCCCACGGGCATGAAAACAGGGGTTATAAATTCACCATGCGCCGTGGTAACACGGGTTACGCGTGCTTCGGTATGCGCATGTTTTTCTATCACTTGACAAGTAAAGGCAGTCATAAGGTTCGATTCGGAATAAAGCGGATAAACAAGGTTGTCAGTAAAACACCGGCAAAATAAAGCAATACCCAGCCCGGCATTGAAATACCCAGCCATTGCCAGGTGATTTCACCGCAATCTGCGGCACCCAGGAATAAAGCGTGCAGAATATCACGCCAGGGGAAATAACGCATCAATACGTCCATGGTCGGCAGGCATGAGGCGATTTGATCCGGAGGCAGGGACTGCAGCCATAACTGACGGCCGGCAAAATACGGGCCGGCAAGTGCCACCAGACATTGAACCACGCTCAGCAACGTTCGCTTTCCGGGGCGTCTGAGCATCAGCAGGGCACTGGTAATCAGCACAATCATCACACAAAAACGCTGCATCAGACACAGAGGACAGGGTTGCAGCCCTTTTACCCGCTCAAAATAAAAAGAACAGAGCAAAACGAAAAGCGTGATCAAAAATACCGCTCGGTGCCCGTATCGGTTAAGCCAGTTAATCATGGTTGTGGCAACATATATTCAACAGCCTTTCTGATATCCTCGTCACTGCAATCACTGCATGTACCTTTGGCCGGCATGGCATTAAGCCCTTTGATGGCCGAGGCTACCAGACCATCGAGTTTTTTCGCAGTCAAACGAGGTTTCCAGTCCGCCTCATCACGAAATTTCGGCGCGCCAGCCAGACCGGTTTTATGACAGACCACGCAGTGTTTGTCATATATTTCCTGACCAGACAAGGCCTTGGCAACCGGTTGTGCGGCCGGAGCCACCGCGGGTGCTGAGGCAGCAGGCTCGGTGCGTACGCTGCCAACGGGCTGAATACGCTGCTGGATCTGCTGACGCTCATAATCTTCAACAGCCCAGGCAGACTGAATAAAAGCGCATAATAAAACGATCAGGCTGATTCGCATGATAATCCTCTAATAATCAATAGCACGATAATACCGATACACCGCTCCAATTTCCAGCCTGAGCGCACATGTGGAGCCCGTCGTACCGCAAAAAGCTTCCCAAACGATCCTCTTTCGATGATACTATTTACCTGAAAAATTGCCAGGAGGCATAATGGGAGTTATTTTGCTGTCTATTTTAGTCATCGCGATTGCTTACGTGTGCGGCTCACTGTGCTCGGCCATTATCGTCAGCCAGATGTTCGCTCTTCCGGATCCACGTACGGAAGGTTCTCATAATCCCGGTGCAACCAACGTGATGCGTCTGGCGGGAAAAAAATACGCCGCACTGGTATTACTGGGTGATATGCTCAAAGGCTTATTGCCCGTTATGCTGGCGAGATTTCTGGAAGTACCTGACGCAGTGGTCGGCTTCACCTGCCTCGCGGCGGTTGTTGGTCATATGTACCCTGTTTTCTTTGGTTTTAAGGGTGGCAAAGGTGTGGCCACGGCGCTGGGCGCATTTCTGGGTCTGCATTTTGTGATGGGCGTTGTGCTGGTAGCGACCTGGTTACTGGTGGCCAATATTTCGCGTTATTCTTCTCTGGCCTCGATGGTTACCATCACGCTGGCGCCGCTGTATGCCATTGTCAGTTCGGGAAACGTAAACAGCTTCCCAGCTCTGGGCATTATTACCATTCTGGTGCTATACCAGCATCGCAACAACATAACCCGCCTGATAGACGGCACAGAACCCGAGCTGCGGATTCGGCATAAACAGCTATCAGATCTGACCGACGATATTCTTAACAAATCCATCGCCGATGATATGGAGGTCTCTGAGAAAACCAGTCAGGCGGAAGAAGCACCCGCAGCTACGGCCGGAAAAAAACAAGAGCCCGGGGAAAAAGAACAAGGCTGAACGCTACACAGCATACCCCGATTATGGCGTGTCAGCCAGGTCGGGGATCCTGACTACTTTGTCAGCTGACTCTCACCCAATGGCCAGCGTGCCCTGACATCAATCCCCAGCCCTGAATCCAAATCTCCGGCAAGCGCATGCAGGCATCCGGCATAGGCAACCATGGCGCCGTTATCCGTACAAAATTCAATACGCGGGAAAAAAAGCTCTCCCCCGACCTTTTGCATCATATCCTTTAAAGCAGCCCGTAAGGCACGGTTGGCACCGACACCACCGGCTATCACCAGTTTTCTGGCACCGGTCTCGGCCACGGCCCGCTGACACTTAATTACCAGCGTATCCACCACCGCCTGCTGAAAGGCTGATGCGATGGCTGAGCGCGCCCTGTCGTTTTTCTGGCTGGCCAGCCAGGCTGTCAGCGCATGCGTTTTCAGCCCGCTGAAACTGAAGTCCAGGCCGGGCCGGTTGGTCATGGGACGCGGAAAAGCTGGTAAGTCAGGCTCGCCGGACGAGGGGAAATCCCGGGCATAACGATCAGCCAGATCCGCCAGTACGGCGCCTCCGGGATATGGCAGGCCCATCAACTTCGCCGTTTTATCAAAGGCCTCACCCACCGCATCATCAAAGGTATCCCCCAGAAGTTCATATTCACCCAGAGCACGCGCTTCCAGCAACTGTGTGTGACCACCTGATACAAGCAGAACAAGAAAGGGAAATTCCAGCTCAGGCATGTCCAGTCTGGCCGCCAGAATGTGTGCTTCCAGATGGTGCACTGCCAGCGCCGGTATGCCCAGAGCAAAGGCCAGGCTTTTGGCAAAACAGGCTCCCGTCAGTAAGGCACCAATCAAACCGGGTCCTGCCGTATAGGCAACGGCGTCCAGCTCCGACTTTTTCATGCCAGCCTGAGCCAGCACCTCATCCACCAGCGGGACAAGATGCTTCACATGATCACGTGAAGCCAGCTCAGGTACGACCCCGCCGTATTGACGGTGCAGAGCAATCTGCGAATACAGCGCCTGAGCCAGCAGACCTCCACGGGAATCATAAATGGCAACACCCGTTTCGTCACAGGACGATTCAATACCTAAAACACGCATTTCTACCTCTGAATCAGAAGAATTAACATCGATGGAGCGACGCGAGTATAACCGGATTTTATCTCAAGTGGATAAAGACGTATCAAATATACTTGACGGAGTTCGCAACTGCCACTAGAATTGCCAGCCTATTACTTTTAATTATACCAGAGGATTAGTTAATGCCCACAGTTCGTGTGAAAGAAGGCGAAAACCCCGAATATGCACTGCGTCGTTTCAAGCGCTCATGTGAGAAAGCCGGCGTTCTGACTGAATTACGTCGTCGTGAGTTCTACGAAAAACCCACTGCTGAGCGTAAACGCAAACAGGCAGCTGCTGTAAAACGTCATCTGAAAAAGATTTCACGCGATACATCTGCCCGTCGTACGACCAAACACCGTCGCAAATAATGATGTCCCTCAAAGAGCGTCTTAATAACGACCTGAAAGATACCATGCGTGCCCGCGATAGCAAAAAGCTGGGTACGCTGCGCTTGATTACCGCGGCTATCAAACAGATAGAAGTTGATGAGCGTATTGAAGTAGACGATGCCCGCCTGCTGCTTATTCTGGACAAGCTGGTAAAACAGCGGAAAGAATCAATAGCACAGTTTCAGGCTGCCAGTCGAGATGATCTGGTCGCTCAGGAAGAATATGAGTTAAGCATTATCACACCTTACCTTCCCGAACCGGTGTCTGAAGCCGAGATCAATTCGTTGATTGAACAGACCATGAACGAACTCTCTGCCACAAAAATAAGTGACATGGGTAAAATCATGGCCCACATTAAGCCTCAGCTGCAAGGTCGTGCTGATATGGCCAAAGTAAGTGCGATAATCAAGTCAAAACTGAGCCAGTAGGTTTAACGTGGCAGGCTTGATCCCGCGGCCATTTCTTGATGAACTGCTTCATCGAACTGACCTCGTCGAATTAATCGATTCCTATGTGCCGTTGAAAAAGCGAGGCAACAGCTATCTGGCCTGTTGCCCGTTCCATAATGAAAAATCCCCTTCATTCAATGTGGTAGCAAAAAAACAGTTTTATCACTGTTTTGGCTGCGGCGTCAGCGGAAATGCCATCAGCTTTGTCATGGCCTACCTGAACCAGGGCTTTACCGATGCCGTGGAAACACTGGCTTCGCGTGTCGGCATGACGGTTCCGCGCGAAGGTAATCCGGAAAAAACTCAGCAGACCCTCAGCCTCTATCAATTACTCGGTCGCGTCAGCCAGTACTACCAGCAAACTCTGAAACGCGCGGGCACCGAAGCCATTGCCTATCTGCGCAATCGGGGTTTAAGCGGTGAAATAGCCAAACGCTTTCAAATTGGCTACGCTCCAGCCGGCTGGCATACCCTGGAGCAGGAATTCCGCCCGAATAAAGCTGACCTCATTGCTACAGGAATGCTGATCCAGAAAGACGACGGCAAAACCTATGATCGTTACCGCCACCGGATCATGTTTCCCATTCATGACCGTAACGGGCGTATCATCGGATTTGGCGGGCGGATTATCGATCCCAATGACAAGCCGAAATACCTCAACTCACCCGAAACCATCATTTTTCAGAAAAACCGCGAATTGTATGGCCTGCATCAGATTCTGCAGCAAAACCAAAACGTCAGAAATATTCTGATTGTCGAGGGCTATCTTGACGTTATTGCGCTGGCGCAGCACGGCATCAACAACGCTGTGGCCGCTCTGGGCACCGCAACCAGCACCTACCATATTCAGCTGCTGAGCAAGCACACCAGACAGGTCGTGTTCTGCTTCGACGGCGACGAAGCCGGTAAAAAAGCCGCATGGCGTGCCCTGGAAAACAGTCTGGCGATGATCGACAACGATCTCGACGCCCGTTTTGTTTTTCTGCCCGATGGTCACGACCCCGACAGCCTTGTGCGCGCCGAAGGAACGGCTGCCTTTCTGGCCCGCATCGATGCCGCCATCCCGCTCAATCAATACCTGATGGAAACCCTGAGCGCCGGCATCGACACCCAGAGCGCCGCCGGCAAAAGCCGCCTCATCAACGCAGCCAAACCGCTTCTGCAGCTGATGCCAGACGGCGCGTGCAGACAATTGCTCATTGATGATCTGTCGCGCGCTACACGCATAGAAAACCATCGCGTTACGCAGCTGATTAACGATAAGACCGCCGCGGTGGTCAACGAAACGCAAAAACCCATTAGTCGCTCCCCCATTCGCCTGGCTGTATCGCTGATTCTTCAACATCCTGAGATCTATCAGAAATGCCAGGAACAAATCGATATCGACGAACTGGACGGCCCCGGCCAGGAAACTCTGCAAAAAATATTACGTCAGATAGCGCAAAACCCTGGAATGAATACCGCCAGCCTGATAGAGTTATGGCGCGAAACAGAACTGTTCGAATCACTGGGAAAACTGGCTGGATGGGACCATCAGGTGCCTGATGATGCACTCGTCAATGAGTTCATTGATCACATCCATTTTCTGAAAAAACAAAATATTGAAAATAAAATTAGCGAATTCCTTGCAAAATCAAGAAAACAGGGCTTAACTAATTCTGAACAATTAGTCTTGCAGGATATGATACAGAAAAATAAGCAGCAAACGGCACGTGATAAAAAATAACGCACGTTTTGCTGGTATGTTTGGAGCTGCGGGTTTATAATCGAGGCCTTTTTGTAGCTTTTAATCACTCATCTGATAAGTGCCTATGACCACTATAAATGATCAAGAACAGCAACGCTCGAATGACCAGGATCAACAACGATCACAAATAACCAAAGTGATCAGTCTGGGACGGGAACAGAATTACCTGACTTATGCGCAGATTAATGACCTTCTGCCCAACATTGTTGACACCGAACATTTTGATGTTATCACCAGCATGCTGGAAGGCATGAACATCAAAGTATTTGAAATACCACCCAGCGAGGATGAGCTGGCGCTCCTCGGCAACACCGAAGAGGCGCCGGAGGACGTTGACGAAGCGGCCGGCGTGCTGCTGTCTGTCGATAAGGAAACCGGTCGAACCACCGATCCTGTGCGTATGTACATGCGGGAGATGGGTACGGTTGAGCTTCTCACCCGTGAAGGTGAAATCCGCATTGCCAAGCGTATCGAAGAAGGTATTTACCAGGTTCTGCGTTCATTGGCTCACTACCCCGAGACCGTGCAGCTGGTTCTTGACGATTACGACCGCTTCATCGGCGAAGAAATGCGTCTGAGCGAAATCATCAGCGGTTTCTCCGACAGCGAAGAAGAAGCCCCACCGGCCAACATCGGTTCCATGCTCGACGATTCACAGCAGGGCGATCTGGCTGTTGCGGAAGACGGTCCGGCCATTCTGGATGATGAAGATGGTGATGACGGCGAAGGCGGCATCAGTGAAGTAGATGACGGCCCCAACCCTGAAGTAGCCAAAGTCTATTTTGACGAACTGCGCGAAAGCTTCAACCTTGCCACCGCATCCTTGCAGGAACGGGGTCGAACCAACAAGAAAACCGTTGAACTGCTCGACGCCATGTCAGAGTCGTTTCTAAAGCTGAAACTGACATCACGACAGGTAGACAAGCTGACACGCCATTTCCGCCAGCTTCGCAATCACATCCGCGAATTTGAGCGTAATATCATGCGCCTGTGTATTGAAAAAGCACGTATCCCGCGTAAGCTGTTCATTGACACCTTCCCGGGCAAAGAGAGCGATCTTGCCTGGCTGGAAACGCTGATCAAAGCACAGGAAAAGAAACTCGACTTATCGCGCATCGAAGAATACCGCGAAGAAATCACCCGCCTGCAGACCAAACTCGCCTCTTTTGAGGTTGAATACGGTTTGACCATCAGCGAAATCAAAGACATCAACAAAAAGATGTCGCTGGGTGAAGCCAAAGCACGCCGCGCGAAAAAAGAAATGGTGGAAGCCAACCTGCGTCTGGTTATCTCGATAGCCAAAAAATACACCAACCGCGGCCTGCAGTTCCTGGATTTGATCCAGGAAGGCAATATCGGTTTGATGAAAGCCGTTGATAAATTCGAATACCGACGCGGCTACAAATTCTCAACCTACGCCACCTGGTGGATACGACAGGCGATAACCCGCTCCATCGCGGACCAGGCCCGTACCATCCGAATCCCCGTGCACATGATTGAGACCATCAACAAACTCAACCGCATATCACGTCAGATCCTGCAGGAAACTGGCCGCGAAGCCACGCCGGAAGAACTGGCCGAGAAAATGGACCTCAGCGAAGATAAAATCCGCAAAGTCCTGAAAATCGCCAAAGAACCGATCTCCATGGAAACCCCGGTAGGCGACGACGAAGACTCACACCTCGGTGATTTCATCGAAGACAGCAATATCGAGTCCCCAATCGAGAGAGCCACGGCTGAAGGCCTGCGCGAAGCAACACTGGAGATTCTCGAAACCCTGACCCCACGCGAAGCCAAAGTGCTGCGCATGCGTTTCGGCATCGAGATGAACACAGACCACACCTTGGAGGAAGTAGGCAAACAATTCGACGTAACCCGCGAACGCATACGTCAAATCGAAGCCAAAGCCCTGAGAAAGCTCCGCCACCCCTCCCGCTCCGAAAAGCTACGCAGCTTCCTCGAAGGAGACGAAGGCTAAATATAAAATAATCCATCGCCACAGCAAATTGTTGTGGCGTAATTCCCTCTCAACGATTACAATATCCCCGTTTCGGGCCTATAGCTCAGTTGGTTAGAGCAGCGGACTCATAATCCGTTGGTCCTAGGTTCAAGTCCTAGTGGGCCCACCAATAAAATCAAGTAGTTACGAAGAATTTCAGAAAATTCAAAAAAGTCGTGTAGACGCAATGTAGACACTTTCAGGAAATAAATTTAATTTTAGACAGTTTGGATTGTTAAATATGTACTCTGTAAATAGTAAATTTCAAATGTTGTTTCTTGTCCTTTCAGTAAGTTCTCTTATATCTTCATGCACAATGATAGATAACCAAATATGTGCTGGTTGTCAAAGACCTTTATCGAAAGAGGCTGCTCTAAAATATAAAAACACTTCATTAGCGGACTTTATGAAAGAGCGCTTCACTGATCAGCTTGGTCGCGCTACAGGCTTTTATAATAAAGAAACGTCCAAAAATTCTATCAATATTCGATTGCTCGCCAATAAAATAGAAAGACCATATGCCGATATAAGGAATTTCTGCCAAGCTCATGGCGGAAATTTAGTAATTAAGCAGGCTTATTATACCCCACCTCCAGGTTTATATATTTCTGAAAATGATATAAAACAAGCCGTGTTTTACACCTACAAAAATGCAAAGGCATCTGCGCCATCCCAAATTACTATTAATAATATGATTGGCTCTGAGACTTATAATGTTAATAAACAGGATTATGCTTTAGGTGCGGCACAAAACGAATATTTAAGACTAAAACATAACGCCAATATCACAAATAACTCATTTGAAGCTCTAGATTACAGAAAAGCTATACGTGAGGGGAAAATAGGAAAATATTCGTGCATAAAAAATAAAAATAACTTATGGTGGGTTTCTATAAAGCCTTATAATGTAGAAAAAGATGGTAGTTATACTTGGATAAACACTCAGTTAATATTTGGTGAACATTAATAAAATAAAAACCCAGTTTTAAGTAATAAAAGAACCTACTGCAACGTCCAATAAAGGAAAAATAATGAAAAAATCAATCTTAATCGGAACACTTCTAGCCACATCATCCAGCTATGCATTGGGGCTCAGAAATGCTGAAATACTTGAGCATCATTCATGGTTTAGTGGCTCAGATAGTAAAGTTGCTATAACTTCTGGCCACATAGAGAATGGTACCAACCTTTATTTGTCGTCCTCTTCAACTGGTGCACGAGCAAATAATGCCAGAGGCACAGTTAACAGTAATATTTATACCAATGGCTCGCATAGCTTCTCTATATATAACACCTCTGGAAGCGACCAAACTTATACTATAAATATCAAATTGTGCGCTAACTCCACCTATTGTTTCCATGATCAAACAACCGTCAGAATTTACAAAGGTGGATCATATTCAAACAATTCAAATAGTTATCTAACTTGTTCATTTTCTTATGCCGGAAATTACACATTAGAGGCAACAACATCAATTTCAGGAGACACTTCCTCTAGTGCAAGTGATCGAGCATCTATTTATGTAACTAAATAATGAGTTAACATAAAACCATTATTTTAAGGGACTACTATGAATAAAAAAATTTTGATCTCTATATCTTTAATCTTGGCATCTTCTGTATTTGCCATGAACTCAAATCAAGCTGTCATACTTGAGCATAAAGCAAAAGTTACCGGTGCAGATAGCCAAGGTAAAGCCATAAGTGGGCATCTAAATAATGGCCCTCTTATTTATCCCGCCAAGACAAAAGGTTCATCAAATATTGCCTTAAAAGGAAAGGCGCATACATTAGCTCCAACAAAATAATTATGGGAATGTTGGGAGTGTTCATCTAGCTTGGGCGAGGTGACACAGTTAGATGAACACTCTCCAAATGTTAAAACACTGTAATTGCCACACTATCACAGACTGATACTTGCTTTGGCGACATTATCACCTTCGATCAATTAGTCAAATAATAAA
>NZ_JBNVZR010000014.1:0-94609 GCF_052527415.1 Legionella navarrensis
CTCCTTTGCCCACCCTACCCCAAGAAGGTAATATCGCCTGAATCATGGCTGATGCCATAATCCATAATTCAGACGATTTATTTATTTCACCGTTATTGACAAATTGAGGCCAGTGTCATGGCATGATGCCGGTGGTTTGGGATCAGCTGAAGGCGAAACGGGCGAGAAAAACGAATTGTTTGCGCTTTGTAACGCCTGATCAGGCGTGATGCTTCGAGCCTCATTCAAACAACCTTCCTTTGTCTGCTCATACAAGGCAATACGGGCATTAATGCCTTGAATGGATAGCTGCGTATGGGCAATCGCTGTACGTAACGCAGGAGTTTCGTCATTCTCAATACGACTCGACTCTTGCATTTGTCGGTTAATTGGCACTGATTCGTCGGCTATGCTCGCTTCATAGTGTTTTTTGGCCCGCATGACATTGAGTTTATCTATACAATGTATAACCAGAGCAGCTAAGAACAAACCGGTTGTTACAGCCAGAAAAACAGCTGGAATCAGAATCGGAACCAGGCTGAACGCTAACGAAGTCAATGTCGTGACCAGGAGGCCAATTCCCAATGCTAAAACTGCGGCGCCTAAGCCCACCGCGCCAAAGAAGATTAACATCCCCTTTATGGCTGATAACTTCCCTCGGTTGGCCGCCAGACTCGGCGCTGACTCTCTCGGTTGCTCTATTTGCGTACCCAATGCCTCATTTCTATTCGTAAACCGGGGATTTGACTCCTTTAACGTTTCAACTTGTGTTTCCTTTTGTAAAAGCTCCCGTTGTTGGCTGTTCAACATGTCGGAGGCTCTGCTCAATTCGCCGCGAGCGCCGCGCTCATGCCAACAGGCTAAGAAATAATTGCTCATTGAGCGCAACACGAGTCTAATCGCAGTCTGTTCATGAGCGCTTAAATTCTTAAAGCCTCCTGTCTCTATATGCGCATAAACCTGCTCTATAAAAACCTCTTGAAAAACCTCTTGGCTTTTTTCTGCCAGACTCAGTAACCTTTCGTATTCTTTCGAGAGTGCTGCGTAAGCCGCTTCAAGCTCTGTTTCTCGTGAGGAAAATGTGGCATCGTCTTCCTGTTCCATCTTACCGTTGAGCGCCTCTGACATCACGCGATTTTTATCGCTCTCATAGGCCTCAGCCAAAACAGCGGTTACCTCCGCCACAACAGAGGGCAGCGGTCTGGTGCTGATAATCGCGTCCTTTAGTGTTGAAAAATCTGCATCTCTGACAAATTCATGTACTTTTGTTGCCAGCAACTGGTTGATGTCGATCTCTGATAAACGCATGCGCTACCTCTCTTGAATTTGTCTAACACGGAAAAGTCTGTTTGCCTGAAACGTCGACATCATACCAAGCCAGGGAAAATTTACAACCATAATGGTCTTAAAAAAAGCAAACATCAATCAAGAGACATCGGTGCATCACCCTGACTCATATGGCATACATGGATTTTGACAAGGCACTTACTGCTCTTCCAATTCGTGTGCTCAAATGAAACGGCAGGAATAATAAGTCAGGTCACGGGTGGAGTCAAAAAATCAGCCGGACCGCGCGTTGAGGCAAAACAGATCTCTCCACAAACATCATCATGACGGGTATACTCTTTCTTTTTCTGCAAACAGGAACAGTTTTATGGCCAAAGCACCTGATTTTGAGCGGTCTATTGCCGAACTGGAAGACATTGTCAAACAACTGGAAAAAGGCGAGCTGTCGCTGGAAGACTGCCTGAAGTCTTATGAAAAAGGCATTACGCTGGCGCGAAAATGCCAGGATGTATTGACCCAGGCCGAACAAAAAATCGAAACCCTTCGCGTCAACAGCATTCAGAATGAAGAGACTCCCGATGACCAGGAATAACATGGCAGACGATCTGCTGCGCCATGAGACCATGCTGCAACAGATTCTGAGCGAAGCTGATATCCCCGCTCAGCGCCTGCGAGATGCCATTGCCTGGTCGCTGTTTCCCGGCGGTAAACGCCTGCGCCCCAGCCTTGTTTATCTCAGTGGTCATCTTTGTGCTGTCTCAGACGACAGTCTGGACCTGATTGCTGCCGCCATCGAACTGACCCATTGCTATTCTCTGGTGCATGACGATTTACCCGCCATGGATAATGACGACTTCCGGCGCGGCAAACCCAGTTGTCATCGTGCCTTTGACGAGGCCACCGCCATTCTCGTGGGTGACGCCATGCAGGCCATGGCTATTGACCTCCTGTTAAGCCGCCTGCCTGCCCACCTTAAATCGGAACAGGTGATTGCGGTCACCCGCGAACTGGTTCAGGCCAGTGGTGCGAGCGGCATGGTCAGCGGGCAAAGTCTGGATCTTTCTGATTTATGCTGTCCAGACATGAACGAATCCAGACTGCGGAATATCCATCACCTGAAAACCGGTCGACTCATCAGCGCCTGCATCAAAATGGTACTGGCCGCCAGCGAGGCAGACGAAACGCGCACGCAGGCCTTGATAAACTACGCATATCATCTGGGTCTGGTCTTCCAGATGCAGGACGATTACCTCGATGCCTACGCACCCCAGGTCATCGGCAAAGGTCATTCTTCCGATAACGCCAATAATAAAATGACCTTCGCCAGCCTCTATACACAGGCGGAACTGCAATCTCTGATTGCGCATCATTTTAGCCAGGTAGAAGACGCACTCACGCCTCTGGGCACCGATGGTGCCGAATTGCTGGCATTAAGTCGATCGATGCAGCGACGAGGAGCGACAATATGACCCACACCAACGAACCCGTTGATGCCGTCATCACCTGGGTGGACGGCCACGATCCCGTGCATCGCGAAAAACTGTCCAGGCACCTGGCCAGTCTGGGTATATCGCGACCGGTTGCCGCAGACCCAACACGCTTTAACCAGTGCGGTGAACTGGAGTATTGTATCAAATCCATTCTGCGCTACGCGCCCTGGATGCGAACCATCTACCTGATTACGGATGCACAGACGCCATCGTTTACAACAGAATTTCCCAAAGACAAAATCAAACTCATCGATCACAGCGATATCTTCACCGGGTTTGAATCCTGCCTGCCGACGTTCAACAGCCTGTCGATTGAATCGGTATTCTGGCGCATTCCCGGTCTGGCCGAACGATTTGTCTATTTTAATGACGACAGTTTCCTGATACGCCCTGTTCGATATGAGGATTTTTTCCGCGGTGAGAACCTCGTGCTGCGCGGCCACTGGAAAACGCAAAGCCAGAACAAATGGCGCAATCGCATAAAAAACTGGCTGCCTTTTATCGCCGAACTCTCATTCCTCAAAGATGCGCCTAACGAACACCGTAACCTGCAGGAAAACAGCGCCAGACTGGCCGGATGGCACAAACAGTTTTTCCACCAGCCTCATGCGCCCTTCCCCATTCGCAAAAGCATTCTGGAAGAATTTTTTAAGGAAAACCCAGGCCTGCTGGCCAACAACGTCCGTTTCGCCTTGCGTGATCCTGAGCAGTTCATGTCTGTATCTCTGACTCACCATCTGGCCATGAAGGACAGACGCATCACCATAGACTCCAGTCTGGATGCCGTGACGATTAACGCGGCCTGCCATTCTCTGAAAAAAATTCATCAGCGTCTGCACATGGCAGATAAAAACAGCAAGGTAGCCTTCATGTGCATGCAAAGCCTCGACGCGGCGCCTCCCGAAGTACAAAGCGAATTACTCAACTGGCTCGAACAAAGCCGTTCTGGAGAACATCATGAATCTGAACCTGGATCTACTCAGCACCGCTAAACTGCTTAAAACAGCCTCAGCCTTTGGCCTGTGGGCTGTTGGTTATATCCTCGCCCGCCAGGTACGCCGCCTGACGGAACGCGCCATGGCCCATCATTTTTCCCGTCATCATGTGGTGCTGGTCAGTCGCGCCCTGTTTTATATGATCTTCATCCTCTTTACCATCAGCGGTCTGCAGCATTTGGGTTTCAACCTCAGCGTGCTGCTGGGTGCTGCCGGAGTATTTACGGTCGCCATCAGTTTCGCCTCACAAACCGCGGCATCCAATTTGATCAGCGGCGTGTTCCTGCTGTTTGAACGCCCTTTCAAAATGGGTGACAACATTGAAATCAAGGGTATTAACGGCACTGTAGAGTCGATTGACCTATTGTCGACCAAAATTAAAACCTCGGACAATAAGCTGGTACGCGTGCCCAATGAAGCTTTGATCAAATCCGAAATTACCAACCTCAGTTATTTTAAAACCCGGCGTATTGATTTGCTCATCAGCGTCGCCTACAGCTGCGATATAGAGAATATCAAGGATATTTTGCTGACTGTTGCCAGCAAATGTCCCAATGTGTTACCCGATCCGGCACCCAAAGTTGCGGTAAACCGTTTTGTTGATTCATCCATTGAGCTCAAAATCATGGTCTGGACGCTCAACGAAGATTTTTCGAGTGTAAAAAATCAGTTGCAGGAAAACATCAAGGAACAATTTGATCTGGCCGGCATAGAATTACCCTCACCACTGGTGACCATTAACCGCGTTTAATCCAGGAATATATAACCATGACCATAGCTTTGCTTGCCACCGGCGATGAAATCATCCTGGGCGACACATTGAATTCCAACAGCTACCAGCTGGCTCATGCCCTGAGTTCAGAAGGGCTGGCGATGGGGCGGCAACTAAGCTGCACCGATCAGGAAAACGACATCGTCGGCTGCCTCGACTTCCTGGCCCGCGATCATAACATTATCATCGTCACCGGAGGGCTTGGACCTACCTCTGACGACCGTACACGCTTTGCATTAAGCCGTTTTACCAACACCCCACTGACCGACTTTCCCGATGCGCTCGAGCATATAAAATTCCGCCTGCGACACAGTAATCTGTCGATTACCTCAGGCAATCAGCAACAGGCCAGGTTTCCTCCCGGCGCCGAGTTATTGCCCAATCCGAACGGCACCGCCATGGGCTGCTTCTTCGCACACAACAACATCTGGTATTTCCTGCTGCCCGGTCCACCGCGTGAATGCCTGCCCATGTTTAATGACTATGTACTGCCGCGACTGCAAAAAACGCAGCATGACGGCACGCAGTTGTTGAAATGGCGTTTGTTTGGTGTGGCCGAAAGTCAGATTGCCCAGCAGCTAGATGACGCATTGCGTCTATTGGATTGCGAAACCGGCTACCGACTGGAAACACCGTATGTAGAATGCAAGGTGCGCTGCCGACCAGACATGCTGGCCGCGGTTCGCGCGGTTGTGGAGCCGGTGGTTGCGTCTCATATTATCTCAGGCATCGATAAAAAAGCATCCGAACGGCTGCGAGACGCCTTGTCTGAGTGGAAAATGCCCATTACGATTCTTGACGACGTCAGCGGCGGTTTGCTGCAATCGTTGATTCAGACTCCAGACAACGAACAATGGCTCAGTTTTTACAATAATCAGACAGGTCGCCTGCTTTGTCACATCAGTGGTCTACGAGAATACTGGAGCAGTCAGCCACGTGTTGGCACCACGTCTTTATCTATTCAAATTAAACACGAAGGCGGCGAGATCAACGAAACCCACGAGCTGCCTTTCCGCAGCCCGCTGGTCGTGCATTACGCCGCAGAATGGTCAAGCTTCCGGCTGTTTCAACTCATCAATCAGATTCATGATCGCATAGCATAGGGGCTTCGTCCCCTCGCCGCTGATGGCCGAAATGGAAAATACCGGCCCGGTCCAATGCAGACCATCGACGATACGCTGCTTCATAGCCTGACGAGCCTCTTCGTCGGGCAGGAGATCCATTTTGTTTAACACCAGCCAGCGGGGTTTATTGGGTAATTCCGGGTCATAATCTCCCAGCTCCTTGATGATGATTTTTGCCGATTCCACCGGATCACTGCCGTCAACCGGCAGCACATCAATCACGTGCAGCAAAACACAGGTTCGCGACAGGTGCTTAAGGAAGCGATGCCCAAGGCCTGCGCCTTCTGCGGCACCTTCAATCAAACCGGGAATATCGGCCATGACAAAGCTTTTATCAGCCGCAACGCTGACCACACCCAGTCCCGGATGAAGTGTTGTAAACGGGTAATCAGCCACCTTGGGTTTGGCACTCGACACCGACCGGATCAAGGTTGATTTTCCGGCATTCGGCAGACCAAGGAGGCCAACATCAGCCAGCACCCGTAATTCCAGGCGAAGGCGGCGCGAATCGCCAGGGGTTCCCGGGCTGGTCTGTCTGGGCGCACGGTTCACGCTGCTTTTATAGCGTGTGTTACCAAGGCCATGAAATCCGCCCTGAGCAACCAGCAGACGATCGCCGGCATGCTTGATATCACCGATCATTTCCTGGGTTTCATAATCGATAACCATGGTACCAACCGGCACCTGGATAATCAGATCATCCCCTTTTTTTCCACTGCAGTTGGCACCCATGCCATGCTGGCCATTCTGAGCCTTATAGTGACGTTTGAAACGAAAATCAACCAGCGTATTTAAATCGCCATTACCTTCCAGGAACACGCTGCCGCCATCACCGCCGTCACCGCCGTCGGGTCCGCCAAAGGGGATGAATTTTTCGCGACGAAAACTCAAACAGCCAGGGCCACCGTTACCGGCATCCACTGTGATGACCACTTCATCAACAAATTTCATGTCTCCACCCCGTTAATGACAATAAAAAAAAAGCCCCGTCAACCGGGGCTCTAGTGGAAAAAGTGCAATCACTCTTCCACAGCAGTAACATTCACAAATTTACGATTCAGAGCGCCTTTCGTATTGAAAGACACCAGTCCTGTGACCAGAGCATACAGGGTATGATCACGGCCGCAGGCTACACCCACACCTGGGTGAAGACGAGTGCCGCGTTGACGGACAAGAATCTCGCCTGCATTAACAAACTGACCACCAAAACGCTTAACACCAAGATACTTGGGATTCGAGTCGCGGCCGTTACGGGTACTACCGCCTGCTTTCTTATGAGCCATTTCTTTACTCTCCTACTTGCCGATCGCAGTGATTTTAACCTGCGTGTAATATTGTCGATGACCCATTTGCTTCATGTGGTGCTTACGACGACGGAACTTGATAATCTTGACTTTCTTGTGACGGCCATGTTCCATAACCAGAGCTTTTACCGCTGCCTTTGCAATGAAAGGAGCCCCAACGGTAACATTATCACCATCAGAAATCATAAGAACATCAGCAAAGCTGACTTCACTGCCAACATCGCCTGACAGCAGTTCCAACTTGATAACATCGCCTTCTTTCACACGGTATTGTTTACCGCCTGTCTTGATTACCGCATACATAACTCTTCTCCAAGCTCGCCGGAATGGCTCACACAAGTTCAACAAAGTGCCATATTCTATGAAATTACGGCTGCGACTTCAAGTTGATTTTAAAATATTGTATACTGCGTCGCTGGTCAAGCCATTGCCAAGGTCGCGAGGCAGGGTTTGACTTATTATTTTTTACTGGAGATTTACATGTCAAGTATCGTTTTGGAAGCACAATCAAGAACAGATATGGGGAAAGGTGCGAGCCGCCGCCTGCGTCGTCTTGAAAACAAAGTACCAGGGATTCTGTACGGTGGCGATAAAAAACCACAGACCATTCACCTGCAACAGAATAAAGTAATCAAAGCCCTGGAAAACGAAAGTATTTTTTCCAGCGTATTTGATCTGCGCGTAGACGGCAAGGTTGAGCACGTGATCCTGAAAGATCTGCAACGCCATCCGTACAAGCCGGTTATTTTACACATGGACCTGCAACGCGTTTCTGCCAAAGACGTATTGATCAAGCACGTTCCTCTGCATTTCATCAACGAGCAGGCTGCCCGTGGTGTAAAAGCAGGTGGTAAGATCAATCATGTCATGACACAGATCGAAATTCGCTGCCAGGCTAAAAATCTGCCTGAGTTCGTCGAAGTCGACATGATCGATGTTGGTAAGGACGATGTACTGCATCTGTCTGATCTGAAACTGCCCAAAGGCGTACAGTTTGCTTCTGACATCAACGATCCGGCACACAACCTGCCTGTCGTAAGCATTCACGCACTCAAAGGTGAAAAGCAGGAAGAAGCACCAGCTGAGGATGCTGCTGAGTAACAACAGGATAAGTACCGAGAGGCGGTTTCATTCCGCCTCTTTTTTTATCCGCTGACAGTTGAATATTTTATGACCATCAAACTGATTGCAGGATTACGAAATCCAGGCCCCGCGTACGAAAACACCCGCCATAATGCCGGCGGCTGGTTTGTCGCAGCCCTCAACGATTACTGGAAAGGCAGCTTTCGTGTCGAAAAAAAAATGCACGCCGAACTGGCCAGCATCGAGGTGAACCATCACTCATGCAAGCTGGCGCTGCCCACTACCTTCATGAATCTCAGTGGTTTACCCATACGGGAAATCGCTCAGTTTTATCGCATACTGCCGTCTGAAATTCTGATCGTCCATGACGAGCTGGATCTGGAGGCTGGTCGCGTAAAATTAAAAACCGGTGGCGGCCACGGCGGCCATAATGGCCTGCGCGACATCGCAGCCAATCTGGGCAGCACCGATTTTCATCGCCTGCGGATTGGTATTGGTCATCCGGGACACAAAGACCAGGTGCACGATTACGTGCTGGGCAAACCCGGACAAAACGACAAAAAACTCATCATGGCAGCTATTGATCGCGCCATCGATGCCATACCAACCTTACTTGGCGATACCATGGCAAAAGCCATGAGCCAGATAAATGGCTGAACCCCTATTAACTGAATCTGATTAACGAGGTAACTCATGGGCTTTAAATGCGGAATCGTTGGTTTACCCAACGTGGGAAAATCCACCCTGTTCAACGCGCTGACCAAAGCAGGCATTCAAGCCGAAAACTACCCTTTCTGCACCATCGAACCTAACGTAGGGATTGTTATCCTGCCTGATCCCCGTCTGGACGCCCTGGCCGAGATCGTCAAGCCGCAGCAGACGTTGCCAACCACCATGCAGTTTGTCGACATCGCCGGTATTGTTAAGGGTGCGTCAAAAGGTGAGGGTCTGGGTAATAAATTCCTGGCCAATATCCGTGAAACCGATGCCATCGCACACGTGGTGCGCTGTTTCAGCATGGATAAATCCGACGTTATTCATGTGTCTGGCCGGGTTGATCCCCTCAGTGACGTAGAAGACATCAATACCGAGCTGGCTCTGGCAGATATGGATACCGTTGAAAAAGCCCTGCTTAAGGTTAATAAAACCAGTAAAAGCGGCAACAAAGACGCTATCTTTGAAAAACAGGCTCTTGAGAAAGTCAAGGCGCATCTGGATGAAGGCCTGCCCGTGCGTACATTGAGCCTGACGCCCGAAGAAGAAGCGGTAACCCGCCGCCTCTTTCTACTCACAGCCAAGCCTGTTCTGTACATTGCCAACGTCGATGACAACGGTTATGAAAACAATCCGCTGCTGGATAAGCTGACTCAAAAAGCTGCCGAAGAACAGGCCAGTATTGTTGCGCTCTGTGCCGCTACCGAAGCCGAGCTGGTCGAGCTGGATGATGCGGATCGCATCGAATTCATGGCGGATCTCGGCCTTGACGAACCCGGCCTTAATCGCGTGATTCGTGCTGGCTATGATTTACTTGGCCTGCAGACCTATTTCACCGCTGGCGTTAAGGAAGTACGTGCGTGGACCGTACAGAAAGGCGCCACCGCACCTCAGGCCGCCGGAGTCATTCACACCGACTTTGAAAAGGGTTTTATCCGCGCCGAAGTGATTGCTTACGATGATTTCATTGCTCATCGCGGCGAACAGGGCGCAAAAGAAGCCGGAAAACTGCGTCTGGAAGGTAAGCAGTATATCGTCAATGATGGCGACGTGATGCATTTCCTCTTTAACGTCTAAACTATGATGAAAGCGCTCGCCGTCACAGGGTGTCTGCTCGTCATTTTACTGGCGAGCATGTATACCTTTGCGGCGTTTTACGTGGGCAGACAGGCGACCGTCGACAACAAGGTCCACTCCGATGTGATATTTGTTCCAGGCTCGAAGGCGTTTCACGGGAAAGGATACAATATCTGTCTGGTCGCCCGGGTAAAGCACGCGGTATCACTCTATCAATCCGGTTACGCATCCCGACTGATGTTCTCGGGCGGTACTGACACAGAAGATAAGATCAACGAAGCCGACACAATGAAAACCATCGCCCTGTCGCTGGGTGTACCGGCTCAGGATATTCTGCTGGAGCGCTCCTCCACATCCACCTGGGAAAATTTTCAGTTTTCCACCAGACTGCTGCAGACTCACGGTCTGCAATCGATGATTATTGTTACCGAGCCCTTTCACTCCCCCAGGGCCGTTCTGACGGCCAGAAAGCTGGGCATGACAGTAAGCAGCTCACCTGCGATCAACAGCGTTTGCTGGCTGAAACACGAGTATTTCTCCCGCTATTTCCTCAAAGAGCCGTTAGCTATCATGTGGTACGGACTGCTGGGCCGACTCTGACCCCGCAGGCTTCTTCTGCCAGGTCGCAGCACTCGCCACGATGCCCGGACTCCTTCCTGGCGAACCATAACAAAACCGATAAAATTGCTCTATAATAATACTTAGCTGCAGATTTTGAATCAAAAAAATTTGCTATCTGGAGAAGGACACTATGCATTTTTATGTAACCGACAGCAAAGGACTCTCCATTGCGCAGGGTAGTGACGCAGCCAGCATGCAAAGTGCTATCGATGCCCTTGAACAGTATCCTTCAGACAGGCAGCCATTTGTTTTATGCCTAAGCTATCCAGGCAAAGACAAGATGGCGCGCATTTCCTTCGGTCGAAAAGACGATGGCCACTGGTACTCCCGTTTCCACTTCTCTCAGACAGAAGATCCCATCCTCGACAGCCTGCCTATACTGCGCATGACAGCCGACGATACTGAGTTCGACGTACCCTTGCACGATGAAACCTTCGCCGATGACCTGAAGATTTTTATCCGTTTGCGCAGCCGCTACGAGTACACCTGGGCTTTACGTGAAAATCTTGAGCGCAGGGGATTGTTGACGCTGTGTGAACAGCTGGATACCTCAACACTCTGCGACTTGAGAAGAGCATGCATTCTGATTAATGAACGCCAACGCAAAAGGATAGAGCCTGAGTATCGGGAAAAATATTATCGAACAATCAGAGTACAGGCCGCAGCCAGTGCCAGGCAGTTTGATTTAACCGGAGACAGGGACACCATATTCGCAGGGGTGACCAGATTCCAGTCAGCCACGAAGGCGTTCATCGAGGCAGAGCTGGGCAAATGAACCCCTTTACGTTTATTTTGATTCCAGCAAACCAATATTACAATCCACCATACGGGCGATGAGCTCCGTCAACAGTGCGTCACCGTGAAAAGCGTGTTTAATAATCTCGTCCGAACTGATGTGACTGACGCCCACGCGCAGATCCCTGCCAATTTCCTCTTCGGTAAGCTGTTGTACGGCCTTAATGATTCGCTCCACTATCACCATGCAACCATCCTGGTTCGCCATAGGCAAAAGAAAATACATATGCTCTTCGTGACGCGATGCCAAATCGCTTTCCCGGAAAATCTGACGCAGGGCAATAAACAACTGGCTCAGCAGACGCTCGGCGTTAGCCTCACCCTGCCTCGCAACCAAATCACTCTCATTGATGATATTCAGGGTCAACACGCAGAAATAGATAGAGCTGTAACGCTCAGCCAGCTTCGTTTGCCAGGCTACTGTCGAGAGAAAGGAGGTATAATCGGTCAGTTTGAAGTATTGCTTGAAATTACGGAAAATACTCTTCTTCACACCACGTACCAGATACTCGGCATGCTCCGTCAGACGATACTCATACAAGCGACGTGAGCCCACTTCATTGAGTGAATAGTTTTTCTGACAGACAAGGCAAACCACGTTCAGTTCCGGTTCCGAAAAGAAGTGCCCGCATTTGTTGCACAGCTTATCTTCAATGGGTTTTTCATAATCCACACCCAGCTCAAGCAGACGCGTATTACAGCCACTGCACAACAAGCGTTCGTGGCGTAAAAATTCCGGCACAGGACCAATTTTCCCGCAGGAAAAGCAGTGCACAAATTTTTGCGCCTTAATATCAATGGATTTACAGCCAGGGCAGTTTCTCTTCAAATTCAGCAGACCCGAATCACAAGAGTTACAGGTCTGTATTTCTTCAAGCAACTTGTTTTGCTCCAGAAACCCCCGCACAACAAGAATCTGCAAAAAACCCCAGGCGTCAAATTCAAGGGATTTGGCAAACAAAACCGAGAACAGGGGAAACTCCAGCGCATAAGGGGACTGATAATTAATATAGCCCTGCATAAACAGGCCGGGTCGCGAATGCATATAGGACATCAGGCGGGATTTTTCGTCATTTAAATCCATCCATTCCTTATCAATAAGCGCAAGACGCTGATGAATGGCTGTCGCTCTCTCTGTCAATCTCTCGTCTGCCGGTCCATCAAAAAGATGCTGGAGATTATCCGCGACATCACCATGATAAAAAACCGGCACAAAAAAATATCCCTCTCGGGAGCGAAGTTCCCGCAACAATTCTATCCAGCTTTGTCCTTCAAGTTTGGATAAAATAACAGCATGAGGCGGCTGCTCAGGCAAATCACCAATTTGTGCTATGGTGTCCATTTTCAAGGGTAACAGCTGTTTTTCATTGATATTACTGACCACCCATACCGTTTGCTGCTGTTGCATCAAATCACTCTCCGCGATGATGGTTATCCAGTCCGTTGAAACAGGCAGTGATCACCTCTCGCCACTCGGCCGCCCCACCTGCCGAAGCAGGCACGTTTGAACGGAGCATTGCTCAAGGTCAAAACCAACCCTATTCTTTTGATTATAGACTAAAAAAAATGAGCCTGTCCTCCTGTTTACAGGATTTTTCGGGACGGGTTCCTGTTCACCAGACATTACAGGCAGATTTGCAGGCTCAACTTGACTTTACACCGCGCCAGCCTTAGCATGGGCTCATGCAAAGATTGGGGATAAAACAATGACGGTAGACCGTTTGAAAGCGCTCGTTTCCAAAGATTTTGATGCGGTTAACGCCCTGATCATCGACATCATTCAATCACAAATCGGCCTGATTGGTGATTTGTCTCAGCACATCGTTGAAAGCGGCGGTAAACGTCTGCGCCCCTTACTGGTACTGGTTTCGGCGCATGCCTGCGGCTACCAGGGTCATGCACACATCGCCCTTGCCGCGATGATCGAATTTTTTCACACAGCCACGCTGCTCCACGATGACGTAGTGGATGAATCCACTCTGAGGCGCGGCAAGGAAACAGCCAACGAAATATGGGGAAGCAAAGCCAGCATTCTGGTGGGAGACTTCCTGTTTACTCAGTCTGTCCAACTGATGGTCAAGGCTCACAACTGGGGCGTGCTGGATTTAATGGCCGACACGTCGCATCAAATCAGCTGTGGTGAAGTCAAGCAATTGAGTAACCGCCATAATTTTTCCCTGTCAATCGACGACTATCTGGACGTCATTCGCTCAAAAACCGCTCTGCTTTTCGCCGCCTCGACCAGCATCGGCGCCCTGCTCAGCGACGCCAGTGACAGCATAAAAACAGGTTTATACAATTACGGGCTGCATCTCGGTAACGCCTTTCAGTTAATTGACGACGCGCTCGACTACTGCTCCGATGCCCAGACCATGGGTAAAAACATCGGCGACGACCTGGCAGACGGCAAAATGACCATGCCCCTGCTGCACGTTCTAAAACACGGCACCCCCAAGCAGCAGCAGTTAATCAAGGAAAGTCTGGCAGAAGGAAAACGCAGCAGTCTTCCCGAGATTCTATTGGCAATAGAAGCAACAAATGCGATAGAATTTACGAAGCAGTTCGCCACCAGGGAAATGGATCTCGCCCTGTCTGCGCTTGAGGTATTACCCGAAACACCTTACAAACAGGCCCTGAAAGAACTGGCCGAATTTGCTGTCAATCGCGATCATTAACATCGGAGTGTAGCTCAGCCTGGTAGAGCACTGCCTTCGGGAGGCAGGGGTCGCAGGTTCAATTCCTGTCACTCCGACCATGTAAATCAATAGGTTACGAAATTTCCCGATCAATATTTCAATTTATAAAGTGCAGATAAAGTGCATTTTTATTGAATACCAGTGAACAAAGTGCATCGGACATTGAAAAAATCCAGGCGTGAAACCTCTCATACCGCCGCTGCTTTACGCTTGCCTTCACATCAGCAGATAGAATTTCATAAACTTGGTTTTAATCATTCAACAAGATTAGTAATGTTACTTGAAACGATTAAGCCAGCAGATTGAATAACAAAATGCTGGCTTAACGTATTTGGGGGGATTCACTTACGCAGAAAAAAAATCGGGCTGAATTTATCCTCGCTGCTGCTCCAGCCATAAATCGAGATCGTCTTTTAAGTATCTGACTGAGCGACCTATCTTGATATACTTTGGCTCCGGTGTTCTGTTAGCCAAGGTGCCATATGACCTATCTTGAGCCAAAAAAGAACGACTCATGCAAATGTAGCTGGCTGCTTCATGCTCTTTAAAAACCTTTTTATCCATCATTGCATCCTTATAGATATAAACTGATTTCTATGTAACTAAGTGCATTTTATACCTACAAAACGTATTGGATAAATATAAAAATACATACAATACGTATTAAATATTTTCCAAGACGTCTTGAATATCCAAAATACGCCTTTCGGCAGAAAATTTATTGCCAAAGCGTTTAATTCCTTTCTCACGCATTCCTGCTGCAAACTCTGAAAAATACCTGTCAAGATCCTCATGAGTCCGCAGACGGTATTGAACAATCAGAACCTGCCTGGCGTCATTATTTTCTGCAGGTGTCAAAATTATTGCCCCTACAAATCCCGGAAACTGGAGCATTTCTGTCACATGTTCCTGTAACCATGAGTAGAACTCCGAATAAATATCCCTTTCAACAAACAGGCTGACTTCGTAAATAACCATCATTTTTCCTTGAATTAAAAATAACCATAAAACACAGCGCGGCGCAGACACTAATCGGTATGCCGGGGTTTATATGATTATTTGCTGTTAACAGTAAATAAGGCATTAAGCCGCCGAATAAGGTCAAGCTGAGACTGTATGAAATAGCCAGAGCCTTACCACGCTGATTCACACGAAAACCTGAAACAATGTATGCTGGAAGAACCGAGTTCAATAACGCTTGTATACACGCATACAGTGCCAAGACCAGCATACAGCCAGTTACGCTTAAATGAGGCAGCCATGCAAAAATGGCATACGAGCATAACAAATACAGGGTGCTTGCTATTTTGATCTGCTTCTTAAACCCTATTTTGTCGGCCAGAATACCACTTATTGGTAAAGCCAGCATATAAATCAGTAACGGTATCAGCGTTATCAATAAGGATTGTTGGTGCGAATGGGTATCAAGGCGCGATGATAACCATGTGGGCATGTGGACGAACGTGATGTAAAAAGCTGATGCTGACAGGCTGGAGACGACAAATACTGATAGCAATCTGCGTTTTTGCAACCCGACAAGATTTAGGTAGCCTGATGCAATAGACGTATTAACAACAAGGTAATTTGGCAAGCGACTCCGAATAAATAACAAAAGAAGACATCCAGTCAGGCTCATAAGAAATGGAATTCGCCAGGCAAACTGGATCAGTTGCTCGTGAGAAAACGTATTTAATAACGATTAAATAGTCACATTTGCAAGCACTAACCCGGCAGTGCCGCCGACAAATGCCAGACTACCCGTGAATCCAGAATGCCCCCTCCCCTGCTCCACAGACATAACAATGGCCGATGGAAACTCCCGATTTTTTAAAAGCCGCAGTCAAGAATCTTCTCTATTTGTTTGATCAGCATATTTTGCTATCGACATGCCCTGGTGGCAGCTTTCTTATGTGAGTGACAATGGGCTGTCCGAAGACAGCCCGGCATCAATAACTTCGCCCTGATTTCCAGCCAGATTTTAAAAGCGTACATAGACACGAAACGGCGAAGCCCCCCCCATAGCCACTACATATAAATATATTACCCATTCTTAGTCTTTGGGCAAACTGCCTAGCGAAAATGTAGCAAATGGCATTTCATTTTTCCCAATCATTAAATTTCAGTACAGATTGGCGCAAGATTACTTGTATTTTATGGGTCTGTAATTTATCTTTCCAAAATTTTTCTCTATCACTTTGAATTTTCCCATTAGCGTGTTCAACTACTTTGAATGGAAGATCAGGAAAACCGCTTAGGAGCTCATTGAGATGAGGATCTAATCCAGAGTACCCAAAAAGCATGATCTCCTCACTTTCAGATATTGCTTTGGCTAAATAATTCCAATAAGTTGATAGCAAAATTGAGGAGGAAATAACCATTGGTTTGTGTTTAACATGCGTCAATACAAGATGCTTTCCTACAGTACCAAAATGGGTATTTTCAAAAAGCTCTGAACGATTCATTTTTTTACAGTTCCATCAATATCGTAGAAAAGTGGAGAGCCATGCAGATGAAGATAATACCCAAATTTCTTTCCTGGGAGCCGTCTTAAATTATTTGGACCAAACCCTGTACTATTCCAAACTCCATCAACTAACCATCCATCATATCCATCGCAAATTTTTTCCGTACACAGAGGCGAATAAAGTAAAGAATCATAATTTAATGTTGCAATATGTGAGTTAGTTTTTTTAATGAATGTCATCAATGGGTTCATGAAGGTGTCAGGAAGGCTTATGTCTGTTTTATGGAAAAAAGCTGCAACATCATGTACAAACTTCGAGATCGTTTTTGGAAAATCAGCAGCATTTGACTGAAGCCACTGCTCAGGAGAGTTTAGTTTTGACAACATCCAACAACAGATTTCTGCCACATAGAGATTATCCATGTCCTCCTCCCCCTCTGGAAAATCAAAACGACTCACCTCAGGAAGACAATCACTAATTAATTTTTTCTCATCGGTAGAAAGATCCCCACGTTCCCACGCCTCCTGAATAGCTACTTTTAATAAAAAGTCGCTATCATTTAATGCCATCCCTAACCCATTACCAAAAATGATCGTTTTTTTCATTTATATATCATCTCAACTGGTTATGATTCATCCATTAATACCAGTATAGACATAAGTTGATTAGCATATTTTCGGGAGAGCTAACTCAGCGAGAAAAACTCATCTGATGCAGCTATTCTATAATACAATCCATAACACAAACGAAATAGAGAGCAAAATACCTGCAACCAGCAACTGATATCGGCCTAACCTCTCTGTCGCCTTTCGCTCTTGAACAATCTGGCGCAGCAACACGCCCAGCTCGTTTTGTATGGATTGTACCGTTTGCCTGGAGCTGTCATTCAGCACCTTCGCTATAGCCTCCTTGTCCGAAAATCTGGCCGATGACATGGAGCACCATGCTGGAATCGAAAGCCTGCTCGGCTGGATAAAACGCCATTGTCAGACCGAATTGGGAGAAGCGCAAAGCTGGAGTGCATTTCATGCCGTTCTGAATTGTCATGGATTAACCATTCGAGAGCGCGGAAACGGCTTGATAATCACCGACCCAAAAGGGCTTTCCGTTAAAGCCAGCTCTGTATCGCGTCAATTCTCCAAAAACAAACTGGAAGAAAAATTCAGGATGTTTACTGCTGGAAATTCCAGCTCAAAGCCTGAAACCCAATACAGTAAAAAACCCATTCATGCCAACACAAGCGCGTTGTATTCCCGTTTTTGCGCCGAGAAGACAACAAACAAAACCCGGCTATCCGAGACATTATCTACTGTCACAACACGGAAAAATCGCCTGATAGAACAAGCAAAGCAGCATGCTCGGCTTAAACGTACGGCGATCAAGCTGATAAAGGGGAGGCTGAACAAAAAGGTTCTTTATGCGCTAACCCATAAATCCTTGCAAACCAAACTCCAGCTAATCCGCCAACAATACACTCATGAACGCCAGCGAGCCTTTGAGCAATACCAAAGCCGCACCTGGCTGGATTGGTTGCAGTATGAAGCCAAACAAGGAAACAAAGACGCTCTCGCAGCATTACGCACTCGCAGGGTAAAACCCGACACCAACAGCTATACCCTGAGCGGAGAGGGTAATCCATCCCGAAATAATTCACCAAACCAGAACATCCCAACAAAGCAGGGAACCAACATTCATCGAACAAATGAATGCACCATTCGTGATGACGGCACAAGCCTGATTCTCTCCATAGGATTTTCAATTCAGGGCTTAAAAACCGCCTTGCATATGGCGCAAAGAAAATTTGGCAACACAATCAAAGTGACTGGCAGCGAAGCCTTCAAACAAGCGATCGTACAAATAGCCGCATCGTTCAAAATACCCATTCAATTTGAAGACAAAAACCTTGAACAGCAACGCCAGCAATTATCGAATAACCTTACCCAACAGGAGTATCAAAATGAGAAAACCAGAAAAATCAGCAGCCCAACAACTGGAAGAAGCACTCAAACAACTGGCACAGGAAACCGGTTCGGAAGACGAAATGCTGGCCGAAACCCTGCAACTACAAGACAGCAAAAGCCCAACCCTGGAAGCATTGGCAGCAGCCCGCCGCCCGAAAGTAAAAACCGCCTGCGAAACCTGTCCGAACTCCGTGTGGTTCAGCTCTCCCGAGGACGTAAAGTGTTATTGCCGGGTTATGTAAATGGTAAGCTGGAGCGCAAAGGAGCCAAATTTGATTACAAATTGTGATGGGCGGTTTCTCGGGCAGAAATGAAGTTTGAAACATAGCCATGCTTTGCATAAATAATCGGTTCGCACAAATAATCTCCACTATTAATATTGCCTTAATAAAAATAATTTATAATTTAATACAGATTTAAATAATGTGAGAATCCGAGTGAAAAATTTAAGATTGAGTGAAGCAGGTACTAATGAATGGGGATACGCTAGAAGCATTGCTTTGCGCCTTATGAGTTCCGGGTATATCTCCA
Source organism: Legionella navarrensis (assembly GCF_052527415.1). NCBI lineage: Bacteria > Pseudomonadati > Pseudomonadota > Gammaproteobacteria > Legionellales > Legionellaceae > Legionella > Legionella navarrensis. The sequence continues at coordinate 18,895 of NZ_JBNVZR010000014.1, forward strand.
GCTCTTGGGGTGATGGTTATCGTTCCCCTGGTACAGCCCCTTATCTTACTCTCTCCATTTTTTCTGCAGATCCAAACGAAACAGATTACAATTATTATAAAAATTTGTTAATTTCTTATGGTGTCCCGGAAGAAAACATTAGAAAAGGGCATGAGCCCAAAGTGCATTATGGTGATCCTAACAAAACTGGTTGGTCTATTCAGTTTTCAGTGGTGGATAATATTGATGATGTTATTAACATAGTAAACGGTTTTATCAACGATAACCGATATAACATTGTTGATAATGATGATGCAAAAAAAGAGTTGAAAAACTTGCCTGAAGAGTTGGTAAGACTTTCACGTACTAGTACTGGAACAAGCTCCTCTTACCAGCGTAGTAGTAGTAATAGAATCGAAGAAATCAGCCAGCAGATATTAGCCAACGAAAATCAACCTCTTCATAACATTTTTAGTAATGCAGTTCAACGATATAATAATTCACGACAAAATCGATTTACATTTTTTGGATTAATACAACGCTCTTCAACTCAACGAAATACTGCAGTTGATCAACTAAGATCTGCATATGATTCATATAAAGCTGATTATTGGTCAAAAAGCCGTGATGAGAGCAAGAGGGATTTTTTGGCTGCTGTGATTGATATTCGCAATAGAGTTCAGGCAGATCATCTGCGAGGTTCTCGATTTGCAACTGCAGGATTAACCAAAAGCGGACTCGTTCAAGAAATAGACCATGCTTTGACTCAGTGTGTTGAGCAGGGAATATTTACCCAAGAAGAGGTCGGGAATTTACAACAAACAGCTATTGATCACAGCCCAACACGAATTGCAACGTTTTAATTAAAATATAGTAGTTCAAACTTGATCTGACGGATTCGGGTTTTTCAGAAACACCTGTCAAGTCAAGTTTGTGCTGCTACGCATCAGATACTATTTGATAATTGAAGATCATTACTATTTTTCTGAATCCAGTTGTAACGATGAAAAAGCTTATCAACAACAGGTTTTTCCTGGCGTTTCACCCCATCCATCCCAAGCATACTGTTACTGGCCAACTCATTAAAATCACTGAATCTTTTCGGAACCAGATCTTGCTCACTGGGCGCAAACACAGGAAACACGATAAACCCATTGACCTTGTTGCATGCTTCCATTGCCATTTCCTTGCCGGGGTTAATGCTCTGGGTGATTTCCAATCCCTTATCGTCATCTGCCGCGATCACTATGGGCTTATGAGGAAACTTTGCTTTCAGCTCTTGCGCCACAGCCTTTAGATTCCCGGCATCAAATGCGGAAACAGCCGGCATATCCAGAGCCTCTTTCAACATTGCTGCTGTAGCATAGCCTTCTGCAATCACAATAACAGGTGCGCTGGCCAAACTATCAAAACCACCGACCACATGAAAGCAACCCTCTTTGCGGCTGTTTTTCGCGAAACGCTTTGTGCCGTCTTCGGATATGTATTGCAAGCTCCATAGCTTGCCGTCTATGTCCATGGCTGGTGCGCAGGTCATTTTTCCTTCATTACTCAACTATCTGAAACGTTGACCACTATCAAAAATCGGAAATATCGCCTGATAGAGCAGGCAAGGCAACAAGCTCAACTGAAACGTACAGCCATCAAGTTGAGAAAGGGAAGACTGAACAAAAAGGTTTTGTATGCCCTGACCCATAAATCCTTGCAAACTAAACTCCGGTTTATCCGCCAGCAATACACCCATGAACACCAGAAAATTTTTGAGACATACCGAAGCCTCACCTGGCTGGATTGGTTACAGCATGAAGCCAAGCAGGGAAAAAAAGATGCTCTCGCAGCATTACGCAACCGCAGGGTAAAACCCGCCACGAACAGCTATACCCTGACCGGAGAGAGCAACACGTCTCCGAGTAAGCCGAACAATCCAACAAAACAGGGAACCAACATTCATCATAAAAATGAATGCACCATCCGTGATGATGGCACAAGCCTGATTATTTCCAGAGGATTTTCAATTCAGGGATTAAAAACTGCGCTACTGATGGCGCGGAAAAAATTCGGCAGCACGATCAAAGTGAACGGCAGCGAAGCTTTCAAACAAGCGATCGTGCAAATAGCCGCATCGTTCAAAATGCCTATTCAGTTTGAAGACAAAGACCTTGAACATCAACGCCAGCAATTATCAAATACCTTTATCCAACAGGAGTATCAGCATGAACAACACAACAACATCAGCGGCCCAACAACTGGAAGAAGCCCTCAAACAACTGGCACAGGCAACCGGTTCGGAAAACGAAATGCTGGCCGAAACCCTGCAACTACAAGACAACAAAAGCCCAACCCTGGAAGCATTGGCAGCAACCCGCCGCCCGAAAGTAAAAACCGCCTGCGAAACCTGTCCGAACTCCGTGTGGTTCAGCTCTCCCGAGGACGTAAAGTGTTATTGCCGGGTTATGTACATGGTAAGCTGGAGCGCAAAGGAGCCAAATTTGATTACAAATTGTGATGGGGTTTTTCTTTGAAAGATTAACATTAAAAAAATATTTCAATCTGAAGTTACAACGTTTTCTGTTGAAACTATATATGGGGCAGATGAGATGAACATATCTTATCTTATCAATTAATTCAGAATATAACAGGTAAATTTTGACTATATTTAGAAAATAAAGTGTTGTAAAATTTAGGCTCAACGTCTTTACAATATGCAATCCATCCTTTTAATTTTTCAATCTCATCCTTTTCCATTTTACCGAGAGAGAAGTGATTTATCATCGCTCTAATCAGTTTCTTTTTATCTCTCCCTATAGAAATGCTTTTGGTGGGTGTTAAGATTAGTCCGGTGATCCTAACCCTCTGCTTAAATGTGCATTTTCTTTCTTTTTTTATGTTGAGCTCCATATTCAAATAAGGAATTTCACTCAAAAAATCATTGATTTTCTCTCTTATAATTTCAAGCTTATAATTCTGATTTGAGGAAAAAGTCATGTCGTCTGCGTATCTAGAGTAGCATATATTGTTCTTGATTGACCACTCTGTCAATTTTCGATCAAAATCAAACATTATTATATTTGATATAAATGGTGAGCTTGGTGCCCCAATGCTTAACTGAAATTCATTTTTAAAATAATCTGTATATAAATTTAATAAATAATCAGGGTTGTTTTGATTTGATTTTATAGAATCATAAGCCTCTTTATTTCTCATGCTTTCTTGAGATTTTTTAAATGTAAAAAATAGCTTTATTAAATTAACAATAATCAACCGATCGTAATTTTTTTCTTGTAAAAACAGAAAAAAATCATTGGCCTTTATAGACGAAAAAAAATCAACGAAGTCAAATTTGTAAAAATATCGGCTATTTCTATGTGTTTTTATGTTTTCTAAAATCCCATTTTTATTTTTCCGATATGCTTTTGCAGATTCGTGAATCGGAAACAATCCCTCTAAATGAGATAAGTATGACCGTTGTAAATTTTTTAATTTTTCTGTTGGCTGAGCAATTGTTCTTCTACCGCCACTCTTTTTATCAATCTCATAAAACTTATAATGGAATGGTAGAGTAGCCGATAAATTTGTTAGCAAATCTATATAGATAGCCCCTTTTTTTTGTATATTTTCAATGTCATTTCCGTTTTTTTTCTCCTGTCTAATTATATCGGCTTTCATTTTGTTTAATGGCGATTTATTCAAATATATTTCATTAATAACTGCGACTCTTGTTTCGTTGATTTTTTTTGACTCCTTTCCTTTTTGATATGCATATTCAAGAAAATAGCTATTATTTATTGCAAGATAAAATCTTTCCTGCCCAATGATTCTTGTTTTTATTAAATTTAGTTTCTCTAAAACAAAAATCATTTCTTCAAAGTCTTTTTCCATGTTTTTTTTATTTTCATTGTTACACGCAATTTTAAGAGTTTTAATAAATATTTTCTTCAACCCTTTTTCATCGGCAACAACAAATAAATTAATTAAGTCAATAAGCAATAGAATATGATAGTATTCATTTGTAAAATCACATGAATAAGTCTCATATTTTGTTTTCCAATCTAATAAATCAGAATAAAGATGAGGTAAATTTATTTCGGGATCTGTATCATTAATACAAAATACTTTTTTTTCCTCATGAAATTCATAGTTCTTAATTGGCCCCCATCGAATAAATGAATTTGATTCCTCCCCGATATAAAATTTTTCACTAATTATGATAAATAGCTTTCTTCGTATTAGGGGATCACTTACAAATGCCCCTAATTCACAAGCAGAGCCATAACTTTCACAGATAAGAGGGATTATGGATACAAGAGCAGCATAGTATTTTTCTAGTTCTAAAAGATCTTTTGAGAACATTTGCCCACCCTGCCAATCCATAGCTTTTTCCGCAAGAATGACATTGTGTCCTTGAGTAATTAATTTATTTCCAAATTTTTGGCGAAAAAAACCAGCATCGACAGCGCTTCCACCACATAGAAATATTAATTCAGGAGGCGGATTAGTTCTGACGTTTTTAAAATCGATCGTTTGAATATAGCGTTTAATTATATCCAATGAATTCCCTTTTATATTAGTTGGTTTTTATCTTAAAAACCGAGATATCGGATGAATTTTATCAAGAATTGGTAAAATTCATCCGATATCTCGGATGAAAAAGCAACCAATCTGATTCATAGCTTGGTGAAACACCCAGCATAACCGTCTATTCCGCATAAAAACCATTAGAAGTATGGATTATCATACAGACTTCGTCAAATAACGCTTTTTATCTCTTTCATTTGGTTATTTGCTAGTAGCCAAATTTTTCAAGGTTATTAAGTGATTATTTTAAGAGCAGGAAATCCCCTTGGTAATTCAAGCTCCGCAGTCACCAGAAGCGAGTAGAAAAGATTTGATTTTAACCACAGTAGTTTATTGTTAAGTGCGGGTCGCTTCTGTTAGTACAAAATATGTATTTCAGCATGACATGTATTGCGGACATGTCGCCTAAAAGAAATATCTGACAATTTATCCTCGTCTGCATATTCCTTAGCTTCTAATATCTATCCTTATGCATAGAATTTCCAACTTATTCTTACCATTTGCCGATTTTTCAGATGTGCTTGTCAGGCTAAACTTGAACTACTGTAGATTACTTACTATTCGGTAATTGAAGCTAATGATGGTAGTGTGTAAACAACTATGCATGCTCTCCTAAATTGCTTGTGATTATCGTAAGTAAAGAAAACCGACACTGTTATTTAAACACTACCAACGTACGACGGCGCCACTTACCGTGTGGATTGGCATGAGCATATGCCGTAGCCTCTATCATCCTATGATGCAATTTATTGCTTTCATTTAACACATTCATTATAATGTTTATACTAATAAGCCATTAATGCGCGAAATCTCAATACCCACGATTAAATGCCTTCTAAATCAAACTTAAAAATACCTTTGCTATATATTTGATCACCATCAGAAATAAAGTATCCTTGACTGCCATCAATCTCTAGATTGAATATTGTTTTAAATATTTCTGTAAAATGAATCATTTTATTCCACGTTACACCTCCATCCATAGATTTATAAATTGTAGATTGAAATAGCACATATAGTTCTGATTCAGATTTGAATACTACCTGAAAGTTTATGTCGCACCTGGCATTTTTTTGGCAAGAATTAGGAATTGTTTTTATATCATTTCTTCTGCTAGCATAAATACTACCAAATCTTGTTAATGTTTCAATTGTAAGATTATTATTGTCGTTAAAAATCTTAATAATTTTGTCTTCATTAATATAAGTACAAGATTTATTTGTGATCTGTGGGTATTTAAAGCTTGAGAGTATATTATAACATTTATCTTGCTGATCCAATTTACCCAAAAATCTCCAGCTCACTCCTTTGTCATCACTTTTAAATAACCCGTTTATGGTTAAAACTACTATATCATTTTCATTGTTAAATGCCATATTTCCATAAGGTAGTCTCTCAACTGGCAGGTTGATATTATGAACATCGTCATTTTCAATATTTAATGAAGTGTATATTCCTGACGTGGTGCAGTAAATTCTTTCTGATTCAACTTTTATGCTTTTTGAATCACACATAGCGCTTTTTAAGTTACGTAATTTAATCCAAGAATCACCATTGTCCGAACTTTTCAAAAGCGAAATGTATCCATCTTTGTCAGAAGAAATTAAATATATAACATTTGGTTCAGATGAAAAAAAACTATAAATTCGTACTGCGTCATCAACTTTTATTTTCTCCCATGTTAATCCATCATCTTGAGAGCGAAATAGTAAAGATTTAATTTTACTATTATATAAGCCATTTTGTGGATATTGCATCGAAAATATTGTTCTAGAATTATTTGTTTTGAAAATATTTTTTGAAGCAAAACCATTCGCTTCAAAAAATGGATCAGAAACAACTTCATTGTCAATATTTAGATACTGCTTATATAAGCCAAAGCCTGTTCCAATAAAAAACTTTTCATTTAAATTTACAGTTTTCACAGCATTAGAAATATTTTTGTACTTCGAGACACCATATCCTGGTTGTAGATACAACTCTAAATCAGTTTTGTTATTCTCTATTCTATATACATATCCATCACTAAAGCCAATATACTCATAATTCCTATCATGGGAAATCAAGGTAATTCTTTTTTTATATTTGTCTGTCTCGGAGGATATGTATATTGTTTCCCATGTCAATCCAGCATTTATTGATTTTACTAATATTTGTCCAACAGAATCATCTATCAAAATATAAACTGCATACTCAGTGGCATCAATCTTAGAGTATGGTGCTCCTAAATTCCGACCAAAAGATGACATATTTACCCAAGTTTTTCCACCATCAATTGACTTTTTGAAACCTTCAAGTGGATTTTTATGAGAGGGTGATGCATAAATAAGATTTTCATTTACATAATCTATTGCATCACCATTTGGGCAAGATTTTTCTTCAAAATTATCGTTTGAAAAATTTCCTTTATATAAACAATATCCATCATATAAAATTAATTCATTATTATTTGTTAATTTCATGTAGTTAGCTGAAATAGGCTTTGGAACAATTACTTTAGACCAAGAGTAGCCTCCATCTTTAGTTACAAAGATTTGACTCTCCCATTGCCCCGGTGAATACAGAGCATAAATCACATTGCCATCATTCGTTTGGATCATCTTTACTGGTCTAGTGTATGAATATATATATCCAGACGGAACATAGGTTTGAAATGGTAAATTACCGTTTATTGAAAACCAATTTTCCCCACCATTTATTGTTTTATACAAACCGTTTGCCGTGCTAATGAATCCAATTTTCTGTAAATCATCTAAGAAGAAAATATGATTTATTATTCCTTGATACGGGCCTTGAATTTGGATAATTTCACTAAATGAATTTATTGATATTAGGAGGAGTAAAACGGTGATATATCTTTTCATTGGGAAGCCATAGAGAAAATTATGGCTGAATTATAAACACTTTGAAGACTGTGATCAAATAATGCCCAAAATCCGCATGGATTGAATGCCCAATAACTTTAACTTCTGGAGTTGAATTATTTAATTTTTAAGTTTTTTTATCCATATTCTGTGTCAACGGAATATGGATAAAACGATCGAGACCTAATATGTAGTAGTTTAAAACTTGTTCTGATGGTTGCCTATTTTCTAGGCATTTCTATCGGGTCAAATTTAAACCATTACACATTACATACTATTAGATAATTGAAACTCTGTGCTGTTTTGTTGCTGAGTCCTTCTATATCGATGAACAAGCCCATCAACAATCGGTTCTACCTGTCGTTTAACTCCCTCCAGCCCAAGCGCACTGTTATTTGCCAAATCATTAAAATCGCTGAATCGTTTAGGAGCAAGCTCTTGTTCGCCAGCCGCAAAAACCGGAAAAACGATAAACCCGTTGACCTTACCACATGCTTCCATAGCCATGTCCTTGCCAGGATTAACGCCTTGAGTCACTTCCAGCCCCTTATCGTCATCCCCAGCAATCAAAATGGGTTTATGCGGAAACTTTGCTTTCAGCTCCTGCGCCACTAATTTTAAATTCCCGGCATCAAAAGCCGAAACAGTTGGCATATCCAGAGCTTCTTTCAGCGTGGCAGCCGTTGCATAACCTTCTGCAATTACAATAACAGGTGCGCTGGCCAGACTGTCAAAACCACCCACCACGTGAAAGCAACCTTCCTTGCGACTGTTTTTGGCAAAACGCTTTGTGCCGTTTTCTGTGATGTATTGCATGCTCCAAATTTTGCCGTCTTTGTCCATGGCTGGAACATAGGTCGTTGTGCCTTCCTTGTTAGTATAAACGCCGGAAAATACAGGAATCTGCTTGCTCTTGAGATAAGGGGTTTTTGACCGAATCGGCAGAAGCGTGTCGAGCTTTAACTGGAGTGTTAAGGCTGTTTCCTGCTGTAGTTTTGCAAGGCGCTCGGTTCGTTGTTTCAGTTTATCCATGGCCTCTGTAGTCAATCTTTGCTTCTGCTCAGCATTCAAGGTATAGCCTTTGCTTTTCCATTTAAGCTCCACACCCGTGCGGTTATTTTTCATATAGCCTGCTTGGCAGGCCGTCCGTGTGTGCGACATAAAAGCCGGATTTTTCGCCTTTTTTATCGCCTTCTACTGCAATGCGGTGGGTGTTGCCGTCCATGATTGGGTGATTGCTGGATACGATACAGCCGACGCTAAGTAGCGTATCTTTAAACTCTTCTGTGATATTCGTTGCAGGCTGGGCGTTTTGATTGCTGGGTAGCCAGGCACTTAAGCGGTCAAGGGGTGCGCCTTCTCTGGCGTACCAGCATTTCTCCGTTCTATCCCAGACGATGGCTGGCCTGCCGTCTTCCAGCTTTCCTGCAATGGCTTTCGCCTGCTCTTTTTGTTCGTAGGGAATAACCAGTCTTGTATTTTCAGATAACGGCTGTTGCATGAGGGGAATATCCTCTGGCTTCTCATCCATGATTAAGGGCGTTTGTTCCAGCGTCTGGGTTAAGGCCAGCAGGTGAGACTGAATTTTTTCGGCATCTGCGGCAGCGCGGAATATTTCCAGTGGGTCGTTCTCCAGTACCCGGATCCATGATTTGATATAGGAGGTGTGTTGGGATGGATCGTGGCCTGTTCTCAGCTCGTCTCCCAGCAGCATGCTGGCGATTTCATCCCGCAGTTCTTCACGGGCATAACCTTCACTGCCGAAGGGATGGAGTAAATCCCGGTTTAATCTCGATTCGTGGCCTATCCAGTGTGACAGCTCGTGCAGAGCGGTGGCGTAGTAAAGTGCCGCTTCTTCAAACTAATGTTTGGGTGGCAGATGGATGCTGTCGGTTGCGGGTCTGTAAAAGGCGCGATCGACCTCGCTGTGATAGAGCGCGGCGCCTGAGTTTTGCAGGATCGCCTCGGCAATCAGGGATTCAATATCCTTATGTTTTTTCTCCTGTTTCAACTCCTGAGTGGGTTCGTCTGTCCAGCATTGCTTTTCAAGCCAGTTGGCCAGGTATTTCCAGGGAGGAACCCAGCTGCCAGCGGCAGTGGCTTTTGTGCGTTCGGCGATTTGGGTAGCAAGTGATTGCATGATGGTGGTGAACAGCGACTCATCGAGAGGCAGCTTTTGGAAAACCTGCCAGGCCTGTTCACGGGATTTTTTTTCGGGATAGGCAAGCCAGAACTGATCGAATTTGCTTAATAAATATATATAAATATTATCTTTTATAAGAGGTGTGACGGCTTTATTTTGAACGGAAAAATCCCTTGAGGCCAAAGGACAATTTAAAATCAGTTTCATATCTTCGGATTGCAAAGAAATAACGCCGGCACGCTCAAGACCTGCCAGTGCACGCCTGACCTGAGCACGGGAATAACTGACGCTTTTGATACCTTGATGCGGTTCGGTGTAGAGCTGCTCAGCAATGGATTGCAAACTGATCCCGCGCTTGATACCCACGACTCCGGTCTTCATGTCCATGTTAGGCCTAATTCCTCTCAAGTACGCCAGCTGCTGGATGTGGGGTAAACCACTTAACGCTGCCAGCTCATTTTCTGTTATTACAAAATCCATTACATTCCCTTTGAATTTCCTCTGACCTGTAACGTCATCAAAATTAAATAAAATTAACTCCCTGTTGATTTTGTACTCATGCTCAAATACATTGATCAAAGCAGTGGCAACAGATGGTGGATCAAGACTTCATTTTTTTATGATTTCACTGCCCCCAAATACGTATTGATGAAGGCATTGTTCGATTTCTATGCCATAATGTATGTGTATTTAATAAAATTATACCTATAATACGTGTTATGCGTATAAATAATTTATTCAGGTTTGGTATGGTGCAAAACAGTGAAGAACAAAGAAGTAACATTGGCAAGCGCATCAAGGCCGCCAGAAGTTTTGCCGGTATTTCCCGTAAAGAGCTGGAAAGCAAATACGGGATCAGCATGCACACGCTGCAATCCTGGGAGCTTGGCAGAAACCCTTTGACCGAAAAAGCTGCGGCCAAACTGGTAGAAATTCTGCATAGCACGGGTATTAGCTGCACTACTCAATGGTTATTGGAAGGCATCGGAAAAAGTCCAAGTATGATGTCATCCGAATTCGTACCCTTTCAGGTTAACAACGAATTTGACTCCTTGCTTAGCCAGGAAACTACGCTTCAAAATGAAATTGAATATTTCAAATCCAATAATCCCAATGCGGTAGTAATTATGGTATCTGACGACACTATGGAGCCAGTGTACGACTCCGGGGATTTTGTGGGAGGCGTTCAGTATCGCAATGCCAACGATATTGAAGAATGTATCGGCCATGACTGCATCGTTGAAATCGGGGAAGGCACTTATTTCCGCCGATTGATGAAAAGAAAAGATAGATACGCCCTGGTCTGCCTGAACGCTCAAACTCAGCTTGAGGAACCAGTGGTATTCACAAAGAAAATACTGGCTGCTGCTCCTGTAATCTGGCATCGTTGGAAATTTATCAAACCGGATTAGAACGCAGCAAAACCGGAGGTATGCCACATGATTGACTTATATTACTGGCCAACGCCAAATGGCCATAAAATTACAATATTCCTTGAAGAAGCAGGCCTACCCTACCGACTCATACCGATCAATATTTTCAAGGGCGAGCAGTTCGCTGAGCAATTTTTGAAAATCTCTCCCAATAATCGAATCCCGGCCATTGTAGACCATGATCCAACGCCCATAGCTATTTTTGAATCGGGAGCAATCCTGCTCTATCTCAGTGAAAAATCAGGACAGTTCCTACCAACGGATGCGCATAATCGGTATGAAGTGCTTCAATGGTTATTCTGGCAAGTCGGCGGCCTCGGCCCAATGGCCGGTCAAAACCACCATTTCAACATGCGGGCACCGGAAGTTACCTATGCACGGGAAAGATACATCAACGAAACCACACGTTTGTATACGGTTCTTGATAAGCATTTGAAGGGACGTCAATTCATAGGCCAGGATTACTCCATCGCGGATATGGCTTGTTATCCATGGATCCTGCTTCATGAGAAGCAAAGCCAGAATCTGGATGATTACCCTGAATTGAAACGCTGGATGGACAGTATTCAAAGTCGTCCTGCTGTGCAGAGGGCTTATGAGCGGACGAAGGAGTTTGATGTTGATCAGCCTATGACTGAGGAAGCTAAAAAAATTCTATTTGAACAGAAAAAAAACCTTTAATTTATATTGCGATAGCTAATAAATACGAATAGCATAGCCATTAGCAGTTTCATGACACTAAATGGTGCATTATGTTGTTTGAAATCCCAGGAAAAGATCCTCTGTATGAGTTAATACGCACAAGAAATAACAAACAGGATCAGAAAGCAAAAGCATACTGGAATGGTATTTATAGTAAAATACAACAGTTCTTGGATCATAATTTTAAAATAGAACTTTCAAACGATTTTATGGCCAGATTATGGGAATTAAAAGTAGCCAGCTATCTAAAAATGTTAAGCGAATCCCATATATTGAATCTTAATGAATTTAAAACAAAAAAAAGTGCGCCTGATTTTTGCATTTCACTTAATGATCAAACTTTTTACATCGAGTGCGTAACCGCCAGCCCAGGCACTGTAGATTCTTTAAAACATCCTTTGACATCTACGCCCATTTGCAGATCTACTCCTAGAACAGAATATAAAGAAAGAATAACTCAAGCAATCAATGAAAAAGTAATCATTAAATATAATGGAAAAAAGTCAGATGGTTACAAACATATCATGGATGACGCCGGACTAATCATCGCATTGTCATCAGCAAAAATTGAAATCCCTAATCACCCTTATGATAGCCTATTAGATTTAAGCTGTTTATTTGGTATTTCTGAACGAAATATGGATGTAAAAACCGGCGAATTATTTTACGAATTTCAACCAGAGTTTCGGAAAAAATCAACTGGAAATCCAATTCCATCGACCTTTTTTTTAGATGAAAAATATTCTTATATTAGCGGTATTATTGTCTCTCATCATGCTCATGTATTCTATCCAGAATATGAAGAGTTTAATTGGCCAAAATCCAAGAATGACTTTATTCTAATCCATAATCCCAATGCTAAGAAACGTATCCCATCACAATATTTTCCTGTACAAGAAGAATATGAAACAACTATTGACAATAACCTTGTCCGAATCTCTCAATTAGTACCTGTTGAACATTCAACCATAAAGTCCGATGTCGAAGAGGTACCAGCTTAAAAAGATATTCAACTAAACCATCCATTCAATTTTCTTAACTGCATTAATCTTATACTCCGGCGCCAAATGCGCATATCTCAACGTCATTTTAATATCAGAATGCCCCAGCAGCTCTCGAACCGTATTCAGATCAACACCAGCCATAACCAGCTTGCTGGCGAAATGATGGCGTAGATCATGCCATCTGAATTCCGTTATCTGGGCTTTATCTAAAATAGTCGCCCATGATCGCTTTACGTGATGGAACGGCTGATCATTTTTGCTTGGGAATACAAGGCCACTTTTGTCAACGCTCTTTTTATGGAGCTGCATCATAATCCTGTATGATTCATCGTTTAATGGAATGTAACGGGATCGGCCGTTTTTGGTGATGTCTCCAGACAGTATTAACGATCGTTCCTTCAGATCGACCATAGCCCAGGTTAAATTGAATAACTCGCCCCGGCGTAGGCCGGTGTTGATGGAAATCAAGACCATTGGCATAAAGTAATCAAAGCATTCATCGCTTTCAAACTCAGGATATTGCGGATAATCTCTTGCCTTTCGCCATTGATTTGCATTGGCTCTATCCTGTTTTAACTGTGCATCTCTGTCCAATAATGCCTGCCGTAAGCGTGTTTCTTCCTCGACTGATAAATATCTCACTTTCGGGGAGCGATCAATTTTAAATTGCTTTAAGCTTTTTATGGCGTTTTCTTTTAAAAAACCCCATTCTGTCGCTTTGGTCATGACGGCTTTCAGCGTTGTGATGTTTCGGTTAATAGTAGCGGGGGCTGTGCCTTCGTTAAGCCGCTTGACTCTCCATTGCTCCAGAACTGCTGGTGTAATATCTGTCAAAAGTTTCGAATTCAGTTTGTTAAAACATCGGTGAAGAGCGGCCAGTGTTTCTTCACCTCTTTTATGGTGAGCCAGAACCCAAGGCTTGTAATCATTTTCAATAAACTCTTTTAATGTTTTCGGCTTGTTGGATCCCCGCTTATTTTCAGGTTTGATGCCTTTGTTGAAATTACTTAATACCTCAATGGCCTTTTCACGAGCTTGCGCCGCTGAAATAACGCCCACTTTACCCAGAATAACGCGCCCACCACGAGCATACTGGCACATGTAACACATACTTCCGGTTGGATGCACTCTGATCAGAAAACCCTTTAATCCAATGTCTCTGACGTCATACGCTCTTTTTTCTTCGGGAACCAGAGTTTTGATCAAAGAATTACTTATTTTTGCTTGCATCTTTGTTTTTCATCCTCTTTTCAATAGTCTTGATTTCCCGATCAAAATCAGACTCAATTTTTTGTTGTTTATTAAATTTTTCATATTCAGAAAACGCTTTCTGTTCCGCAAGCTTCCGTGAAACCTTGCCGTAGTCTTCCAAAATCTTATACTCATTAAACTCAAGGAATTTATTTACACTCACGGAAAATTCCTCCATCGTAAATGTGTTTCTGCGTTCAATGATCCCTTCTATATAATCAAAAAAAGCAGTAACTGTGCGCTCAAGTTTTTTTATTTCCTCTTCCGTGAGATAGTTTTTACCAACAGTGGTATCCGATTTCAAAATTCGACCATCAGGTGCATTTTTGTAAGTCAGCATACCCATTAGTGGTTTGCTGGCGTCCGCTTTGGTATAAATAATTTCCGATGCCGTGTGGCCAGTAATAGCAAAGTGAAATTTATCCTGGACGTGGGCATAAAACTGACGTGTTATCTCCGAGTTTCGATCGTAATCAATACTGCATTCAGCAAAAATATCCGTAATCTGCTGATAAATGCGCCGCTCACTGGCGCGAATGGAACGCACGCGCTCCAGCAACTCACGAAAATAATCTTTACCAAAGTAACGACCATTTTTCAAACGGTCATCATCCAACGCAAAACCTTTAATGATATAGTCTTTGAGCAATTTTGTTGCCCAGACTCTAAATTGTGTGGCTTGCCTGGAATTAACTCTGTACCCCACTGATATGACGGCATCCAGATTATAGTATTCAACTTTGCGTTGAACCTCTCGTGTGCCTTCTTTTTGAACTGTTTCCAAAATGGAAATAGTTGCTTCACGCAACAGCTCCCCATCGTTATAAATATTATCCAGGTGCTTGGATATCGCGGGGATTCCTACACCGAACAATTCAGCAATTCGCTTTTGAGTCAGCCAAAGGGTTTCATTATTTAACAAGACCTCTACTTTAATTTTACCATCAGGAGTGGCATAGAGCAGAAACTCTGTTATTTCATCATTAATCGTCAACTCATTTATCGGCTTTTTGCTCATCGGCTACCTCTTGCAAGATCAGTAATTCATTGTTGTATGTAATTCTACCTTGACCGCCACTTTATAGCTGAGCACACTGTAAAATATTATGCTCCTGTTAATTGTGCATGCACTGCCTGCACAATTATAAAGTGCAAATAAAGTGCAATTTATTTATATATGGTAACATGACAGTGAATGACTACGCATCAAAAATACGCATAACACAATGAAATCAAATAATATTTAATTCATAGAGATACATAGGGATACACTGAGAATCAACAGTCTTATCCTTCGGGAGGCAGGGGTCGCAGGTTCAATTCCTGTCACTCCGACCATATAATACAAAATCAAGAGATACGTCACATGATTGACCTGTATTACTGGCCAACACCCAATGGCCGGTCAAAACCACCATTTCAACATGCGAGCACCAGAAGTTACCTACGCACGGGAAAGATACATCAACGAAACCACGCGCTTGTATACTGTTCTTGACAAGCATTTGAAGGGGCGCCAATTCATTGGTCAGGACTACTCCATCGCAGATATGGCCTGTTATCCATGGATTTTGCTTCATGAAAAGCAAAGCCAGAATCTGGACGATTACCCTGAATTGAAACGCTGGATGGAAAGTATTCAAAACCGCCCTGCTGCGCAAAGGGCTTATGAACGGGCGAAGGAATTTGATGTTGATCAGCCGATGACGGAGGAAGCAAGGAAAATTTTGTATGGTGGGAGTATTAAATAGTGAAAAAATCTGTATGACGCTCTCGCTAAAAAATAAATTAATTGTAGTAGTGTGATTACCGAGGGAAACTGACGGACTAATTACCAGGCGACTTTGTCGTTATACAATATAACTTGGAGATGAGTCATATAATAAAAATGTGATAACTGGTCACACACATTACCACTGCGGCCACATTAAAATAGCATTCTCTTTTGACAGCGTAATAAGCCCATGGCTTTTTTGTCAAAAAACGATATGCTGATATTTTATTAAATCAGATTTTATTTATATGCCAAAAGTTATCTTAATGAATGAAATTATGTCAGATGGTATCGGTGATTTCTCACATTTCCTTGATATCTATCTTTTTTTGCGTGATCATCCTGAAACTCGTAACTTTGAATTAATACCAGTAATCTGCTGTGACAGAGATCCTGTTAAAACCAATGTTGAATCACGGTTTAACAAAATTCTGAATAAAATTAATTCGTATAATATCCCTCTCTATTTCTATGGTGATAAAGAGGCATATAATAATGATTTATCAAAAAATATATCACTAATTCAGTGCTTCACTGAAGCAGTGCAAATTATTAATATTTCATACCCTGCTATTGGCGTCTTCAAAAAACTGCTGAGTTATGCTAATCCAAAAGCAAGGTTAAAATCGATAGGAGAACATGAATATAATTTTGCCCCTGAGGGATGGATATCTCGATCATTGGGTCTTGGCCCCTATAGTTATGGGATTAAGTGCAAACAGATTGAGCCATTAGAACCGGCTGATGCGTTTGCTGTAATTGAAAATTATAACCCCTTATTTACGCAAGCATTGTTGAAATTCACGAGTTCTGATACTTTTTTTTCATTCCAGGAAAATAACATATTTACTTCAGCTTATTTTCAGCCCACAAGAACAGCTGATTTAAAATTATTTTTATTATTATTTTCTGTTAATCAAAGTCTGCCAGGGAACAAAAACATTGCTATATATTTATCCACAAACACAGCCAACAAATTTGCAGAGGAAATTAGCGGCTCACCTGAATATAAAGAAATATTGAGTAATACAGACCTCCAGCGAATTGAATGGATTTATCCTGATGAAGCTCAGATCAACATTGAAATTAATTTAACTGGCAAAAGAGTAATAAGAATTTTCTCTGGATTCAACCTTTGTGATAAGGCATACAGCGCACTATTTCAATGTATAGGGATAGCGGCGGTAACCGGCGATAATACTCTGGAGCAGGCGATCTCATCGCATGTATTACCTTTTTATCGCTCATATAATTATGGAAATAAGAGAGCAACATTATCAGCAATTAAAAACATAATTAAAGAAAAAATCGAGATCTCGTCTGAAAAATTGCGCCAGGATTTGCAATTATTTTTTGAATACGCTCTTGTACCTGAAAGAGATGATAATCCACGATGGTTAAAAACATATGGGCAATTTGCTGAAGAATTTAAGCACATGGATTTGGTCTCTATGATCAATATCTGGCCTGAAATTGCAAAATATATTAATGATAAATACAATTTTTTTAATCAGTTGGAAGATATTTTTTTTGAGGATTTAGATCCAGAATTACTCGCAACAGCTAGAGCATTGGATAGCGAAGGAAATAATCAGGACTTGCGGTCCCAGGTTGTATTTACCCAACAAGAGAGGTTCAGCTTTTTCTCAGCAAGTAAAAATAAAATTCTTATTGGAGGAGCTGTTGCAGCGACGGCAGCAGCATCGTGCGTATACTGGGCTATCAGCACGTTATAAGATAAAGTATGGCTTTACTTTCTCAAATCCTGGCCATAACCTATGGCCAAATTCAGTACATGCCACACCTGCTCGGCATGTGAAAGGCGACAAGCTCGATCCGGTTACGCGTACCCCCAGGTATTATGATTGGGTTTGGGAGTCGATGGCAGCTTATGGGAAAACGGTTTTTTGGAAATTAACCCCGGATTATATAAATGCAGTGAAAGGAGCAATGCAATCTAAATGAAACAAATGTTATCTTGCGTAATAAGTTTTTATACATCCCTATTATTTGCAGCACCCCCAGCGGAAGTAATTAGTTCATGTGTTAATAATCATGCCGTTAGCCCTACTGTCACGATAGATGCGCTTGAACAACCACGGCTTATAGAAATGCCTGAAACTGGTTGCGAAGATCACTATGAAAATTCGATTGATAATTTGACGTATGGAGGTATTTTCTGTAATGACTATGGATATATAACATTAAATAATCAACGAATAAAACTAAGCGATGCCGTCAATTATTCTGTGAATCCCGCAATGAAACCCGGTGAAAAAGGCGATAAATTAGATTTATGGGCTAGATGGTTTAAAATAGACTTTTCAAATAATACCTGGTTATGTATTGTATCCGCACCATCCTCTGGAGATGGTGGGAGTGAAGCAGAATACTATATTGTAGAGAATCCCTATTCTTCCAGTCCAATATTAAATTATCATTTTTTTAAAGATGACCTAATACCTGCCGGATCGTACACAGATTAAATGCGTGTACTCTTGCATTAATGTATTTACATCAACTTGAAGAAACCATAGGCGCAGAAAAATAATTCGATTGCGTTCTGATAATTGCTGTAGTTGAAATTAGGGTTGTAACGATTTCCCAAGCTGGATCTAAAAATGATGGCTTAAAAGCAAAATTGGTTAATACAATAAATAAAATTATGATTAATCCCCGGGGAAAAAAGCCATAACACTGTGCTAAGAAATATAAAATAAACTATCATTCTTGCGTTTCTATGTAATTTTGGTTTTAAAAAACCGGGCAGGTCACAGGCCTGAGCGACGCTCTTTATCTTCCATTTATTATCACGCCTTGTATAAATGATCAAAATACTACCACAAACATCTTTTCTTGCATTATAATAATTCATAGTGAACATTTAATAAAACGAGCATTCGATTGGACATTAAAAATAAACATGAAGTAACCTGTGGGATTCTAAAAGAGCCTTCCTGTTTAAACAACGCTCGCGCGTTGTTGTATGAGTCCTATATAAAGCATCTTGCGTGGGAAATTACCCATGACAACCCATCAAACATTAAAATTAATCATGTAGATGAGAAAACTACCTTAACGGATGACTACGATGATTTTTCCATATGGTTTTCGATAAGCTGTAAACAAGAGGTTATTGCCTGTGCCAGGCTTTGTCGTGAAGACCAGAATGGCTTATTGGAATTAGAGCGCTATGAGAATGCCACGCGCAGCATCAAGCCCCTGCTGGATTTAAAAAAAGAACTCAATATCATCGAGCTCAATCGCGAAGCAATTTTACCGCAATATTCAGACCAGAAGGACTTATATGGTCTGATATTGCTGAAAGAAGTGTTTGAGTACTGTCTATCTGAAAATTTAACCATACTGACCACCAGCAATATTCCGGATTGGACTTCAATATATGAGCTGATATCATTCAAGTGCCTGGATGATTACACGTTTAAGTACTTTGATTCAGAACCATCTCCCGTCTCTGTCTACCTGGCTAAGCCTGATGATATTCGAGAGTTACTAAAAAATATCCATCACTGCCTGGAAAGTCGCGAGAACCTGACACATCGCTCTGGACAAGGCGCCCATTAAAAAACAAGGTTAATGTAATGTACGATTTTAATGTGTTTGAAAATGCTCGCCAGCAATACGCTGTTCCGAGTCTGCCTTTTCTAGACGCTCAGCGAAAGCAGGCTTTGACAGAAAAACCATGGCAAGGCTTGAAAATACTTCATAACGTTCCGTTGACGTTGGCAACCCTGTTTAAAATCGAAGTACTGGCTTTGGGCGGCGCTGAGATCACCGCCACCAGCATCAAAATATTACCTCCCGAGAAACGCGCCATTGATTTGTTGAGGCAAGCCCGGTTTAAGGTGCAACTTGAACATCAGTTTGATGAGGAGTTTGATTTCCATCTTGATTGCTGTGGTGAGCTGCTGGTTTTGCCTCCACCAAGGCTTGGAGCAGTTGAACTTACCCAGACAGGAAGCAAATTATACCAGAATTCTGTCCTGGATTACCCGGTCGTTTCTGTTGATGACTCGCGGCTTAAGTTGCTGGAAACATTTTTTGGTACAGGCGATGGGTTTTTCCGTGCTTTAAGTCAGCATTATCAAGACGAGGAAATACGCAACAAAGCCTTTGTCATATTTGGTCATGGAAAGGTTGGGCGTGGCATTATTTACGCCTTGAGGAAAATTACAAACAACATCACTGTCATTGACATCGATATTAATCCCGCCACGTGTATTCCAGGTGTTACCTACATTGACGCTAACGATTACCATCGCGTGAAACAAACCATCAGCTCATCCTGGTGCGCAATAACGGCGACTGGAATAAATGGCTTAATAAGTAATTTTTACAAACTGACCAAAAAAGATTTTGGTTCATGTTTTCTAACCAACATGGGTGCCGATGATGAATATGGGGATAATTTTTCGTTGAATGATGTTGCATTTAATAAAAAACCCTTTAATTTCTCCCTGGACTACCCTACCGCATTACACTACCTTGATCCCGTTTTTTACGCTCACAACATGGGTATTGATTTAATTTTATCCGGCAAAACCGCTAAGGGATATAATGTTTTTCCTGATGCGCTGGCGCAGATCATTCTTGAAAAATGGCAGTTTACTCATAATGAAAATATTGATAACACCCTTGGCTGCTGATGTTTACAAATGCTAAAAAAGTCATTGCAAACCCCGTCCTGAACAATCACAACCTGATTAATTAACAAGCACACTCCCTGGTAAAATGTACTACAATTTAAGTGGAAAGGACTCTTCGGACACGTTATGACAAAAATAAAAAACGGCATGATGCAACATCTTGTTAACAGCATGCCTGGCATGGTTTTTTGGAAATCAACCGAGCTACGCTATCTCGGTGCGAATAAGAGATTCCTGCAGTTTTTAAATTTGGAACATCTTGAGCAGTTGCTGGGAAAAACAGATAAAGACCTGAATTGCAGCGCTCAAGAGCGGGATTATTTCAGTAAATCCGACTGGCAGGTGATACAAACCAAAGAGTCTCGGCATGCCATACAAGAGCGCTTACAACGCCCGGATGGCAGCGTGGTATCCTTGACAACCGATAAACACCCGCTTTATGACGACAATCAACATCTAATCGGTATTTTATGTCTGTCATCCTTTGAAACAAATAATCAATCTGCCGTACAAACCTACCTGGAAAATATAATAGCCAGTGTACCTTATTATATTTTCTGGAAAGATACTAATCTGGTATACCTCGGATGCAACCAAAAATTTTCAGGCCTGGTGAATAAAACACCGCAGGAAATTATAGGCAAAACTGATTTTGAGCTGGGATGGAAAGAAGGCGAAGCCGAACTGTTTGCTCAGGGTGATAAAGAGGTCATGTCAGGGCAGCCCAAGGTAAATGTCGAAGAAACGCTGCTAAAGCCTGACGGCTCCAAAACCATTATGCTCGTGAGCAAAGTCCCCGTTTTTGATAAAAATTCAGCTTGTATCGGTGTGCTTGGAGTTTCCGTTGACATTACCGAACGAATAAAAATGGAGCATGATCTTATCCTGGCTAAAGATGCCGCAGAATCATCCAGTCGGGCAAAAGCCGAATTTATTGCCAATATGAGCCATGATATCCGCACGCCATTAAGTGGAATTGTTGGGATGTCCAAATTATTGGAGGATAGCGCACTCAGTGATGAAGAAAAGCAGTATGCCCGCTGGGTTAATGAAAGCGGCAACCAGTTACTGGAGCTGTTAAATGGCGTACTGGATGTCATATCAGCTGACAACATCCAGGAAAGCGACCTGCATCAGGAATGCTTTGACCTTTATACAACCATTGAAAACATTGGTCGTCTGGAGCTTCCAGCCATGCGGGCAAAGAATATTGAATTTAAGGTCATGATTGACAAACAGGTTCCTCGCTACGTCATCAGTGACAAAACCAAGTTTCATCGGATTTTATTAAATCTGTTAGGTAATGCCATTAAGTTTACAGAAACAGGCTATGTCAGGATTCAGATAAAATTTCTCGGTCATAAAAACGGTGAGGTACAGCTTGAAACAAGCGTCGAAGACACGGGCATTGGCATACCTGAAGCGGCACAGGCCAGTTTGTTTGACCGTTTTTATCGAGCCAACCCCTCTTACAAAGGAATATACCGTGGTCACGGATTAGGTTTGCATATTGCACAAAAATACGTGGCTTTACTGAAAGGTGAAATCAAGCTGACGAGCCAGGTAGGGAAAGGAACTCGCTTTTACTTTACCTTGTCTCTCAGGGAAGGTACTCGTAAAGCAGCGAAGCAGGCCGAGGCAAGCGAATGTTCGCGCCTGCCAGCCCCCTGTCCCCCAACGACATCCCTCAAATCAGAAAAACCTCATCTTCTGCTGGTTGAAGACAACATTATTGCCCTGCGCCTTCTTGAAACTCTGTGCACTCAGAATAACTGTCAGTTTACATCGGCCACAAATGGCGAACAGGCGTTGGAATCAGCTAAAGCGATGCCCTTTGACTTAATAGTCAGTGATATAGGATTGCCGGGGATTACTGGGATTGAGCTTGCCCGCAGAATCCGTGAAGAAGAAAAGCATCACAACAAACCTGCCGTTCCCATTGTTGGACTTACAGCCCATGCCTTGGAGGAAGCAACCCGACCCGGCCTGCAGGCGGGGATGAACAAAGTCATACAAAAGCCTATCCGGTTTGATACGATGCAGTCACTGATTAAGCAGTATGTATATTCTACTTCACAGCCCGACGAACAGCTCTCGGTCAAACCAGCAACAGGTCTCGGTTTGGACTTGCCCGAAACAGAACAACAGTTATTTGAGTTAGAAGACTACCCATTGCTTGACATCGAACAAGGGATTAACAGCATGGGAAATATTGAAACATTAAAAGATTTATTAAAGGACATGCTCGCGTTACTTCCCATAGACGAAATGGAACTGGAAAAAGCCTACTCTGCCAAAAACTGGGGACTTGTTGAAAAAACAGCCCATAAAATCAAAGGTGGTGCTGTTTATTGTGGTACGGTGAAAATGAAATATGCCTGTCAGTACCTGGAGCGATACCATCGAGCTGGCTATAGCGAGCTGCTGGAAAAACTGTATCATCAACTCATTCAGATCATAAATGAGACCCGGCGTTCTATTGCTGACTGGTTGAAATAGCAGGCCTTGTCGAGATTTTAAAATCATGAAAAAAAATGGCCGAATATTGAACTATAATTACTATAGGTAACTACCTGGGTACGTCATCCAGAGCGTAGCGAAGGATCTCAAGTTGTTTAGCATTGAGCCAAAATCAGGAAATCCTTCACTACGTTCAGGATGATGCGGTTTCATTATGTTGATTGAAAGAACAAATTTATCCACAACCTGAGTAGTTACTACCATACGACAGAATTGTTGGAGTCAGTCATGTGTAATTTAAGGGATGTATTAATTTTTCTTGCCGGCGCCGCCTTTTTTCATACCATAAGCCATATTATTTTGCCTTATTTTATAAATATGCCGTTAGATATAGGGTTCATGGTATTAACACCAAAATTGAATTTCTGGGTTATTGGGGTTAGTGCCTTAATTACAATTGCCTTGTTGTGGTGGGCTCATAAGCTTCGTAAAAAAGAATGAAGATCAGCTGACACACGTCGGGCCCCTTGCTCGCCCGACATGTCATATTCTGTCATGCATCAAACACACTGGTTATCTTGTCTCCATTATGGCGCGGTATTATGGGGGACAGGCTCAGGCGTTTCGGCTGGCAGCATTTCTGGCGTGCAGAAACCATATGCCAGGACAAGCAACGCCCTGTTAACAATTAACTCGCTGGTGACATCGAGACAGCCGGTTTTTCTTAACTCTACCAACTCATCTTTACTGAAAAATGAATCGAGTATGTAGGCATCTTTTGATAAGGCTTTCCTGGTTATAATGCAAATGAGTCTGCTTTCATGAAAGCAAAGAACGACGCCAGGATTTTTATTTTCCATAGCTAACGACAGAGATGGAGCCCACTTGTAAGCGAATAAGGCACTTTTCGTTGAATCGTGGTCACGCGCCTCAGAGGAGGAATGGGATAGTATGGCTTTTTTGACATTGCGTGCCAAATCCAACAGTAGTTTGCCGGAAGCGGTTAGCCCACCACTGCCAGTTATCTTTTTGCCAAAAATGGCTCCGATTAATAAACCGGCGCAGCCACCAACGGGGCCCCCAAGCATGGTTCCAGCAGTGACACCTGCTCCGGCAGATCCAAAAAAGCCTATTAGTTTCGTACCAGCATGTCTATGCCGGCAAAGCAATTCCGCATCTTTATTTTCCATACGCAAAATGATGAGCAAAATATCGGCAGCCAATACCAGCTGGCTCACTTCCAAACGCTCTTTGTCTGTCGGGCATTGGGAGTAACGATTATGATACTCATCAGTTGCGTTATCTATTTGCGTCAAGACATGCCCCAGGACTCTGGCCTTGGCTGTCTGCAAAGCATCTGAACCACAGGAAGAGAGTTCCTTTTGTTTTTTGCGCAATTCTTCAATTGTAATGTCAGTTGCCACTAATAACTTATGATAGCCAAGTAAGGATTTTTCAGATGCCGCCATTTTAATACTCCCTGTTTTATCCTGAAAAGCGGAGGTTGAAAACAGGGTGATAGTAACGCATTTTTTTTTATAAATCAGTTCTTATTCAAAAAACTCTGCCGATTGGAAGGGGGTTATGGCCTGTGCTCCGGCCTTCGCCAGGTCGTGGAAAAGGGAGAGCCTTTGTCATCAGAAACGGACGCCCCCTCGTCTCCCAGAGTTTAACGTCCCCCTGTCCCCTGCATGTTTGCAGGGGAATTTAAAATACAATCGATAAAGCCCCGCCACCATCATGTCAATAAAAAACACAGCCTGCTCAATGATAATGTCATAATTCTGCACTAATATTAAGATCAGAAAAGCAAAAAAATGCTTGTAGCCTTTGGAAGGAATAGTTATGAAGCAAGCACAGACGTTGTTGGCTCGCCAGGGAATTTATGACAAACGAGGTGCTGTGTATGCCTACGAACTGCTGTATCGCGGCAGAGATGAGCGCCATTCGCACGTAGATAACCGTGATGAACAGGCAGGGATTCGGGCGACATCATCTGTTATTATTCAGCTGTTTGCCAATTTTGATATCGATGCCATAATCGGAAAAAAAACAGCGTTTATTAATTTTACCTACAGCGACATTGTGCGCAAAACTCCGGCACTCCTGCCCAAAGACAGAATTGTTATTGAAGTTCTGGAAACCACAAGGGTTGATCGCGATGTAATCTGCGCATTACAGGACCTGCATCAGGAAGGTTATAAAATTGCACTGGATGACTTTGTCTGGCGGGAGGAGTGGCTTCCTTTGCTTGAAATAGCTGATTTTATCAAAATTGATGTTCTCGGTCTTAACCAAGGGGAGATGAGCCGGCGATTCGCGCAGGTAAAAGCGTTTAAAGGCAAACTGCTGGCCGAAAAGATCGACAATAAAGAGCAGTTCAAACAATGCATTGCTCTGGGTTTTGATTATTTTCAGGGCTTTTTTCTAAACAAACCGGACATATTCAGCGGACAGCCCTTAACAGAAAACAGAGCGCAGATACTCCACCTGCTTACCGAGTTAAACAAGGAAGACATCTCAATAGCCAGTCTTGAACACAGCATTCTCGAAATTCCAAAGCTCAGTTATCGAATTTTACGTATTTCCAACTCGGTATATTATTACAGTGGTAAGAAAAACCGCTCGCTCACCGATGCTATTTTTCGCCTGGGTTTGACCAACGTACGCAACTGGACCAATATGCTGTTGCTGGCCAGCTCATCTGACGCCTCACCCGATCTCCTGGAGCGGACATTAATCCGCGCAAAAATGTGCGAGCTGCTGGCTCGAACAATCAACTATCAAAACCCACAGCAGGCCTTTACTGTTGGTATTTTTTCAACCCTGGACGGTATGCTCAACGAGTCACTGGATGTCCTGCTGGCCAAAATACAACTGGAAGAAAACATTAATGAGGCCCTGCTTTATCGTACGGGGCAGCTGGGTTACTTTCTCAGGCATGCCATAGATTACGAGGAGGCCCGCTTTCATAATTTAAGACAGAGTCCCTTCGAACGCGAAGATCTTATCAGTTGTTATTTTGCAGGCATTCAATATGCAGACAGTATTATCAAATCCCTTCGTTAAGCAAGCAAAGCGCTTCCTGCCGTCCTGAAGAACAGATACGAAATCAATCCCGCTTTTCTTTTATGCTATAGTTAAGTAACAAAGGGATTGGTGATAATGAGAGAAAAAGCGAGTTTGTGGCTATACAGTAGTATCATTTTTTCCAGCCTGACGATAGTTCTTGGTGGGTCGGTGGTGGCTGGCTGGCATATCGGAGCCACCCAGTTGCTGCAATACCAATCCGAAACCATAGCGATGGTATACAACACAGCCCTTTCCTTCGTGGTTCTTGGTATCAGTATCCTGCTGTTGCTTTTTCATCATTACAGAATCAGTCAGCTCCTTACAATACTCGTCATGACCCTCTCCTTTCTGGTTATTTTTCAAACCATGTTTGATATCAATCTGCACCTCGACGAGCTTTTTTTCAAACATTACTACAATATTGCCAACGCCTTCCCCGGACGTATGGCTCCCAATACAGCCGTTTCATTTATTATGGCAGGAGTGGTTATTCTCATTATTGGAAGAGCCCGCTGGAGTTATTGGATGGGTATTGCGGCGTCCGTAATAGCCATTCTTCTCTTGTTTATGTCATTGTTCTTTGCAAGCGGTTACATCTCATCGCTTCAGGCCGCCTATGAATGGAGTCGCTTTACACCCATGGCGCTTAATACAGCCCTGGGATTCATACTGTTGTCTTCGTCGCTGTTGTTTTCCCTTATATATATATCCAGACATCACCCCGAGTCCATATGGTCGGCAATGCCCGCGATACTTGGCCTGGGAATGTTTTTAATTAACAGCCTGCTTGCCTTGTCCGTACATCAGCAGGAATTAATCAGTCATGTAGACACGTGGCTGCCGCTGATAATTTTTATACTTGGTACAGTTTTTACCTTGCTTTTTACCTTACTACTCTATTATGTGCAGCTGGAAAGAAAACGTTCGGAAGAGGAACAAAGACTCAGAGCGCTGACCGAAGCGACGCTTGATGCGACAGGCGATGGTATTATCGCGTGGAATAATAAAGGGATTATCACCCATTTTAATCATAGATTTTCTGAATTCTGGCGATTACCTGAAGAAAAAATTAAAGGTCAGACTGTTTTAAGTTTACTGGCAGAGATGTGTAATGAAGCAGAAAATGAGCAGCGCTTTTATGAAGATATGACCACACTCATCCAGCCCTCAAAAAATTATAACCAAATGACGCTTACGCTAAAATCAAATCGATTTATAGAAGTCCATGTGCAAAACTCGAAAACACCGGGACTTCCATTTGTTCAGGTATTGAGCTTTCATGACGTTTCTGATGCAAAAAATCTTGAAAAAGACATGTTGCATCGCAATACCTATGATCAATTAACCGAGTTGCCCAATAAAGTCCTGATCATACAACTGCTGGATAAGGCCATTCATGATGTTTTACAAAACAAACATCAAGTAGGTGTGTTTATCGTTGATATCAGTAAATTCACACAAATCAATGACGTATTTGGTCGCAGTAAAGGTGATGAGCTCATTCGCATCATCGCTGAAAAATTAAAAACCGGTATTGGCAGCCTGGGTACCCTATGCCGGCTTGGTGGGGACGAATTTGTTGTTATTGCTTCGTTGAAAGATGGCTCCGATGGCCAAAAGCTGGTTAATAATATTGTATCCGTATTAAAACCCAGTATTGCGTTTTATGACAGTCAGATCAATATTACCTGTTCGATAGGTGCATCGATCTGTCCCCAGGATGGCCTGCAGGCTGAGGAGTTGTTGCGCTGCGCGGACATTGCCATGATTCGCGCCAAAAAACAGGGGCGAAATTCCTTTATGTATTACGCCAGAGAGCTTGGGGCATATACCTATGACAGGATGCTCATGGAGAATGAACTTTATGTTGCTCTGGACAAAAAGGAATTCGAGCTGTATTTCCAACCATTGGTCGAGCTGAAAACCAACCGGATTTTTGGCTGTGAGGCCTTGCTTCGATGGCATAATTCAAGGCTGGGCCTGTTAAGTCCCGATAAATTTCTACCCATTGCGGCAGATCTGGGGCTGATGAGCGATATTGGAGCCTGGGTCATCAATGAAGCCTGCAGTCAATTACATTACTGGAGACAGGAGGGACTGCCCCTTCTCAAAATGTCTGTAAATGTTATGGCCCACCAGTTTCATAACAATCGTTTGCCTGATGATATCAACAAGGCGCTTCGGCGTTACGATTTGCCACCTGAATGCCTTGAAATTGAATTGACAGAGCAGGTTCTTATTGACGGCTCCAAAGAAGTATTCAACATTCTGAACCAGTTAAAGCAGGAAAAAATAACGATTTCACTGGATGATTTTGGTACAGGGTACTCCAGTCTCAGCTACATTAAGAAATTTCCTCTGGATAAATTAAAAATTGATCAGTCCTTTGCCCATGATTTACTGCAGAATGAAGATAACAAAAATCTGCTCAAGGCCATTATTCACCTGGCTGAATCAATGAAATTATCGGTTTTGTCTGAAGGAATAGAAAACCAGGAGCAATTGAATTTTCTTATCGCCAATCGCTGTATCTATGGCCAGGGTTTCTATTTTGCCAGACCCATGCCTTCATCAAAATGTCTGCATTTTATTAAAAAATACAAACCCGGTGTTATCAGCGCCATCAGAGAAAACCTCCGAAGTTTTTAATTATCCCTTAAGCACAACTGTGCAGACCATTGGCTAACACATCACATCCAGAACACTCTTACCCATAAATACAGAAGTATCATGCCAACAACAGGTATGATCACAAAGGCGAAAAAAAGCCGTATCTGAGTTCTGTTCTCTGACGAGGAGCGGTAATAGTTGATAAATTTCCTGAAAATAGACATCCAGCCCAGCCTTTTATTTTAGATGATGTAAGTGACAAATCCTGTTCATTATAAACAGCTCCTCACTGAAAGCGCAAAACGGTTACAGTTGCAGGGCCTCAACACAGCACGATAGAAAACAAATCAGCCTCTCGTTGTTATTATCCCCGGCATACATGGCTTTAGACATGCTGTGCACAGGTTTATCCACAGAAAATGTGGATAAGGTGCATGCTCATGGCAGTGTATCAGGCAGGCTGAAACTCAATGCTGGCAAGGGGCGGGATAAATAAGATGATAAATACGGATGAAAACAGGCGGCTTGACAAAAATAAGTATCCACAAGGGGATAAAATCGGATATATGACTACCGGGTTGGTTATCATAACAAAAATAAAATGAAAAAACAGTCTTGACTCACATTATTTTTTCTTGAATTTTCGACAAGTGTGTACTACCGGGGTTTCGCCTTGATTTTTAATGTAAAATTAATTTTTTACCCCTGCCCAGGACCAACATGACAGAAACAAGTACTCAGGCTAGACTGAATAGTACAAAATAACGCCTAAGGCTGTTGACAGTCAGGAGAAAGGAATCATGTCAAGCCATGAAGAACACGCGCAACAGGGATTTCTTGAAGAATGGTTGCTGGACTTTGCGGATTATTCAAAAAGGCATTTGCGGGTCATTTTAAAACGCCTTCCACGAGTAGACGCCAAAAAACTGATCTTGATTCATACAAATCGAGTCCAGACCTTCTTCTGGGAGAAAAAGCCGGTTGGCACGCGCCAGATATTTGATGCCATCAAACATAATCCGTTTATTGAAACGCTGGAATTAAGCAATGATTTTGTCAAATCATTTTCCAGACCAATGACCAGGCAACGTTTGTATATCAATGCCAGGCAGCTGGCGCATATGAAGGGATTAAAGCATTTAATTCTGCACAATCACGAATGGGACACACTGTTTGTGCACAGTTTATTTGCGTTCCTGGTTGACGAAACCTGCCGGCTTGAAACGCTGGAATTCAAACATCCCCTGTCAGACAGCGATTACCAACAATTGCTGGCCCATCTTCAAAAAGCACCATCGCTGACAATCTGTAAAGGGATAAATTTTAAAATAGAACGCCCGCCAATGCCTCTTCGTGAATTGACGGACACCTGTTCACGTTGTGAATAAATTCACAGGTACGTTCATCACAGATTACAACGCGCTGTAGGCTGGACCTGATGAATCCTTATCCAGGCACGCTGAAACAGCATCGATGCCAAGGGCCACCGGATAGGTAAGGAGTGCTGAAGCGGCTGCCAGGACTGCGGCACCCAGGGACAGGGCACAGGTGAGGGCCGTACAAACGGGCAACACAGGTACCACCGTCAAAGCGACACAGGCGGCGAAACCCAAAAACAATCCTGCGTACATATCCCCTTTATCCTTGTTGGCAATACGCATAAAAAGTGACGTATAGGGAGATATCGCAAATTTAGCCGTCTTGTTAAACAGAGTACCGTAATACGAAGATAATTTATCTGTAGCTGACATAGCTTTCTCCAGAGGTTAAATTAAACAAACAGTCAGACTGACCACTTGCATAGCGTAACACCTGACTATTAAGTAAACATTAAGAGATCATGGAAAGCGCAAAGACGGTGGGATGTTTTCGTCGTCCGGCTCATCGCCAGACGAGGCTGCGCTATCGATTTGGCGCATATGTTCGAGCATCTTTTCTTCGAGACGCGTGATGCGTTGATAAGAGCGCGGGCGTATGGCATGCGTTTCACATCGTTCCATACATTCACCCACGGTATTTTTTTCCTTCCATTTTAACGTGTACGTCAGCTCGTCGGCTATGAAGGCATTGTCCTGATATAAGGGTGTGACCGTAACATGAACCACCTCTGTAAGACCATCCATCAGCTTCTGTGCGATAAAACGCTCTATTCTACCGAGTGTTTCATAGTTTGAAGCGGCGGTTCCCGGGATGAGATTTTCAACACTGTCGGCCCCGCCGAGAAAGCGGGCAATCAGGTGAGACCAGTGGTACTGATTTCCTTCATCAACCACCTTTGTACCATCTTCAGCGCAATATTGAAACGCCACTTTACAGCTGCCCCCGACCAGCTGATTCTGGCCTGTGCGGCGCGGCCTGCCTGCCTGCTCAATCAGCTTTTGCAGGGTGCAGGTATACTGGATGGGTACCGCCTTCGGAATACTGAACGCAATGGGCTTCCTGTCACGGAGATGCTCTTCACCGCGAACCTGTTTAAACGCCTCTTTTTCTGGTGTCACAGGTTTATACACCACAGCAGAGCGGTTAGTGAAGAAAGGATAAACCCGTGTTTTTTTGCCCGGTGTTTTAAAGAGCTTACGATGAGCGGCATCCGGGGTGGCCGGCAACAGATGCTCAACAACCCGTACATTCAGATCTTTCAGAGGCGTACGCGGAAGTGAGCCGGTCTCTGCATCGGATAACAGGAGTCTGTTTTCTGTCGTGTCAGCGGATCGACTATAACGGGTATAGCGTCTTCTGAGCGCGTGATACGTCTGAGGTGCTGCGTGCTGTCTGGGTGAAAGATGACTTAACATCCTTGCCATTGACACCTCACTCATATCAAGAACCAATGCCAGGGTTCTGAGCAACATGGGCGCAGTTAAGCGCTTTTTGCGAGAACGAAGACAATGTTCCTGCAGCTCCTGCCACTGCGAGCTGTTCAAATCAAGCTGTAGAACGCCAGGCAGGGTCTTTTCGACGCGTTGACGAAAAGCCTCTGAGGCCTGCTGCTTTACATACGGCATAACAAATATCCACAAAACGACCTATAAATTGATTATAGTTTATCACAAAAACGAGCATCGCAGGGATTGCTTCACTTTTTTCGCGAGAAGCAGTCAATATCTTGAATGGAACTTGCTGACATCTTGCCGATATCATCGGGATTATAGACATTTTTGCAAAGATCAGGCAAAATCGCCGGATCTTTGTCTATACTCAGCAGATATGAAAAAAATTCTGGTACTGCATGGCCCCAATCTCAATCTACTGGGAACACGGGAGCCCACCATATATGGTTCAGCCACGCTCGCGGAGCTGAATGCGGCTCTGTTGAATCAGGCACGCGCGGCTGGCTGTGAACTAAGTACGCTTCAAAGCAACAGCGAAAGCGTACTCATCGACGCCATACAGCAGGCCATGACCGCCAATACGGACTATATCATCATCAACCCGGCCGCCTTTACTCACACCAGTATTGCCATTCGGGATGCACTGGCTGCAAGCCATATCCCGTTCGTTGAAGTACATATTTCCAACATTTACGCACGCGAAACCTTTCGTCATCATTCCTATATGTCAGAGCTGGCAGAGGGCGTCATATCAGGGTTTGGTGTCAAGGGGTATCAGCTGGCATTGCAGGCTATTTTGGATGGGTTCAGTCAGGCAGGTTAAGCCTTCTGACTGTTCCTGAAATGACATAACCATCAAGAGAGTTCATAGTAATGGATATTCGTAAAATCAAAAAACTGATCGAGCTGCTGGAAGAAACCGGTATCTCTGAAATTGAAATCAAGGAAGGGGAAGAATCTGTTCGCCTGAGCCGCCACAGTTATCCAGCGGAAACACCTCAGCCGATACGCTACCTGCCTCAGGCGGCCGCTCAGCCAATACCGGCGCCCGTCGCTGCTCCTCAGGCACCGGCTGTAACGGCACCCGTGGAAAGCGCTCAAAAAGGCGAAAGCGTTCCTGCTGGTCATAAAATCCGCTCGCCCATGGTTGGAACCCTGTACACCAGCCCATCGCCAGAAGCTCCTGTATTTGTCAGCGTGGGTCAAATGGTCAAGGCAGGCGATACCCTCTGCATCATTGAGGCCATGAAAATGTTCAATGAAATCGAAGCCGATAAAGCCGGTAAAGTGGTTGCAATACTGGTTAATAATGGCGATCCGGTTGAGTATGATCAAACCCTGTTTATCATTGAATAAGAGGCGTCCCCATGCTCAATAAAATTGTTATTGCCAACCGCGGCGAAATAGCCCTGCGCATTTTGCGTGCCTGCAAAGAGATGGGTATTCAAACGGTTGCGGTTCATTCCGATGTGGATAAAGACCTGCTGCACGTGCGACTGGCCGATGAAACGGTCTGTATAGGCCCTGCCAGTTCACAAAAAAGCTATCTGAACATTCCCGCCATCATTTCGGCGGCTGAAATCACCGACGCCGTTGGTATTCACCCCGGTTATGGCTTTCTGTCTGAAAATGCCGATTTTGCCGACATTGTTGAACAAAGCGGCTTTACCTTTATCGGCCCCAGAGGTGACACCATCCGTATGATGGGCGATAAGGTTTCGGCGATTGCGGCCATGAAACAGGCCGGCGTGCCCTGCGTGCCCGGTTCGGATGGCCCCCTGTCGGATGATGATGAGCTTAACCTTGAACTGGGACGTAAGATCGGTTATCCGGTTATTATCAAGGCAGCCGGCGGTGGTGGTGGCCGAGGCATGCGAGTGGTTCAGACCGAATCGAACCTCTTGAGCGCTATTGCCCTGACGCGCTCGGAAGCGAAGGCTGCTTTCAATAATCCCATTGTGTACATGGAAAAATTCCTTGAAAACCCACGACACATCGAATTCCAGGTTCTTGGCGACGGCCATGGCCAGGCCATTCATCTGGGTGAGCGTGACTGCTCAATGCAGCGCCGTCATCAAAAAGTCATTGAAGAAGCACCGGCTCCCGGCATCACGCCAGAATTACGCAGTGAGATCGGCGCGCGTGTTATCAAGGCCTGCTGTGACCTGAAATATCGTGGTGCTGGCACCTTTGAATTCCTTTATCAGGATGGCTGTTTTTATTTTATTGAAATGAATACCCGGATTCAGGTTGAACACCCGGTTACCGAAATGATCAGCGGAATCGACCTGATCAAGGAACAAATCAAAATTGCCAGTGGTCTGCCCTTCACCCTGAAGCAGGAAGACATTGTTCTGCGAGGACATGCGCTGGAATGTCGTATTAATGCCGAAGATCCACGGACGTTTATGCCTTCGCCTGGCACCATTCGTCTGCTGCATCAACCCGGCGGCCCCGGCGTTCGTTTTGACTCGCATATCTATAGCAGCTATACGGTTCCACCTAATTACGATTCCATGATAGGCAAGCTGATTAGCTATGGCGCTACGCGTGAAGAGGCCTTTGGCCGTATGCGCAATGCCCTGGATGAAATCATTATTGACGGCATTAAAACCAATATTGAGCTGCATCAACGACTGGTTCGTGACGAGCATTTCCAGCAGGGTGGCACCAATATCCATTACCTGGAAAAACTTCTCAAGGAACAAGCGTAATGTGGTATCAGCTGACTATAGAGCATTGTCCACGCGCTGAAGCCGATATGGCCAGCGATGAGCTGGAAGAAAGCGGTGCCGTTTCGGTGACACTGACCGACAGAAACGATGACGCCATTCTGGAGCCGGAGCTGGGCACCATGCCCCTCTGGCCAGAGGTTGTTGTTACAGCACTGTATACCGACGAAGAGCTTGCCAGCCTGAGCCGGGCTACGCTCAGCACCCGTCACCCAAACTGGACATTCAGACTCGAAATACTGGAGGATCAGAACTGGGAACGAGCGTGGATGGATAATTTTAAGCCACAGAAGTTTGGTAAGCGTCTGTGGGTTTGCCCATCATGGTCAACCCCACCGGATCCTGATGCGGTCAATCTGATTCTTGATCCAGGCCTTGCGTTTGGTACCGGCACACACCCAACGACCAGTCTGTGTCTGCAATGGCTGGATCAGGCGGATCTTCAAGGCAAATCCCTGATTGATTACGGCTGCGGATCCGGAATTCTGGCACTTGCCGCCCTGAAACTGGGTGCCGATAAGGTCTTTGCTGTCGATATTGATCCACAGGCCTTGCAGGCAACACAGAACAATGCCCTGGCAAACGGTATCAACGACCAGCACCTGAACATTGATTACCCATCAAATCTTAAGGGCAACGCAGATATCATGGTTGCCAATATTCTGCTCACACCGCTGATTGCCCTGCGTGATTCGTTTTCTGGC
This sequence comes from Legionella navarrensis, assembly GCF_052527415.1. NCBI lineage: Bacteria > Pseudomonadati > Pseudomonadota > Gammaproteobacteria > Legionellales > Legionellaceae > Legionella > Legionella navarrensis. Next base: position 53,696 of record NZ_JBNVZR010000014.1, read on the forward strand.
TTGATCAAGGAAAATGGATTGCTGGTTTGCTCTGGTATCCTGCGTGAGCAGGCAGACAGCCTGATAGCGGCCTACGAAGGCTGTTTTGCTCTCCAGACGCGCATGGATCAGGACGATTGGTCCCTGCTGGTGTTCACCCGAACAGTCTCCTGATTAAGAGTGAATCGCATGGGTGGGCACGCCGCTATCGCTACGTTGCCCACCCTGCTTCAACAACGGCTTTCCTCAGCCAGGCAGCCTTGTCGTGGCCGTCAGGCTGAAATCTTCGTCCAGCTCCCTGCTGGCGTATTCCGGTGACTCCAGATCAAAATGCAGACCGTTCACATCAATCTCACTCAATTCACCGCGTCTCAATTGCCTGACCTGCTGTAAAAGCTTTTGTTTTTCACCACCACGTTGGGTAAACAGCCTGTTCAGGAGAGATGGTACTTCATTTTTACCCATTTGCTGACGCAAGGCAGTGATAGCGCATTTAACCTTTATTGGATCAATGCCATTGTCCATCATATGCTCCGCTTCGGCATCCGTAACGGCAAACCGGTGCGCATCTTTTGGATCGAGAGCGTTTTTGTCATCAGGATAGACCCAGTTAGTAAAGGCACAGGTTAAAGCCGCTCCAATCACAGCCAGGCACACCGCACCACCAATAGCGAGGCCCACTGGATTTGACAATCCAAGCCCAATACCGAGGAATATCAGAGGAATAGCGGCCAGATAAATACCAATACAGGATCCCGCAGCGGCACCGGCGAGAATGCCCGCAATATTAAGACCGGCTCTAAACCAGCCTTCATCGTAAACAAAACGTTCTACGCTGTTCAAAAAGGTGCTGAGCATGTAGTAAAACGCAATCAGGGCTGAAAGAGCGATAAAGCCGATGAACAGGATGGCAAAGAAATATTTCAGGGCTTTATTATTCTCGGAGTGATGACCGTGCTGATGACCATGAGCTGGCATCATGGAGCTGAGCATCATCCATGTGAATAAGCCATCGGCATCGTGACAGTAATCATGATGAGCAACACAGTCATCACGGTGATAAATGGTCACGAGCTGGGGCTGCTGATAAAACATGATGCGCCGTTCAGTTTCCAGGCCTTGATACGCGGGACAGGCATTAAAAAAAGTATCCAGCACTTTTTTGGCCTTCAACTGTTCGTGCTCGCTTAAACCACAAAGACTGCTGGCAGGGTTATGCAGCGAATGATAAAGCCGGTTATAAAGCGCATTATAAATCTGAGTGGCATCCAGTCCCTGAGCGGACAACTCCGTGTAGTCACGTGCCAGCCCCAAATACAATTGGGCCAGTTGATTGTCTGTCATTTTGTTGAGCGAAGCCGTTCTTTTCGGCATGGTAAATACTCCAGGAAACATGAAAACGCCGCTGATTATAATGAATTAGAAGGGTAGCGTCACTTAAATAATGCTGATAATTAAGACAAAATGGATGGCTTTGGATAAGAGTCTTCTCTGTATTGGACAAAAACTCCAGGCTGTCATACCTGCGCAGGCGGGAATCTATCCTGGAACTGACCCCGAGCCTGATTTGACGTAACTGCTCAGGTTGTGGATAAATTTGTTCTTTCATTCAACCTAATGAACCCACGTCATCCTGAACGTAGTGAAGGATCTCCTGATTTTAGCTCCATGCTAAACAATTTGAGATCCTTCGCTACGCTCTGGATGACGTACCTGGGTAGTTACGATTTGACCATAGTTCCCCGCCTGCGCGGGGAAGACAATAATATCGGGGAAGGGCAAATTATATAAAATGACATTCAATTTTTGACAATTTTTGCCGTTTTAACCAGATTATTGATGTACAGATCATAATCCATCAGACCATAACTGGCTTCGATCTGTTGAGCAATGCTGGCGCGTTGCTCATTGTCCAGCGACTTGTAACGACCATTATTGATTTTTTTCAATCGCACAATCACATAATCACCATTAACAAGTCCCCTGCCGTCCTTGCTCTCAGGACGAGCAATGCTGAAGGCAAGATCATTGATCATGGCATCTGTCTTATCAGAATCGCGGGTTGCATCATCAACCTTTTTCCAGACCAGCTCCTTTTCATCCACGCCGGCAGTGGCCATCGCTTTTTCCGTATTACTATCGCCAAGCAGAGTCTTACCCAAAGCCTGAGCCTTCATTTCGGCCTGCTGCAAGGCAAGCTTATCCGTAATCAGATCCTTTACTTCCGACAAGGGTTTATTGGATGCTGGAATATGCTTGTTAACACGCAGCACGATAACGCTGTCGTTATCCAGTTGTACGGGTTCGCTGTTATTACTCAACTCCATCACATCGTGGCTGAAGGCTGTGTTTATTATCTGCTTGTTCTTGGTAATTTCTGTATTACCACCCGCACGCGAAAATGGCTCGGACTGTTCTATTGGTAATTTCAACTCGTCGGCAGCCGGCTGTAGAGTATCCGGTGTCTGGTAGGTTAAATCGGTCAGTTGTTCGAGAATCCTCGCATATTCTGCCTGAGCCATTTCACCAGCCAGCTGATCGGAAATCTGTGTTTTGACATCGGCCAGTGGTTTAAGTTTGGCGGGCTTGTAAGCGATCAGCTTAAAGATCTCATAACCATTTGATGTGAGCAGAGGCTCAGATATCTGACCAGGGAGGGTCAACGTCGACAGAGCCTTATCAAATTCGGTTTGTCCAGCGGCGATCCAGGGCAGGGTTCCTTCATTGTCTATCGACAATTTGTCCGAGGACATGTTTTTGACCAGTTCTGAAAATTGCGCCGGATTGTTTTGCAGGGCCTGGTAAGCCTCATCAGCATTTTGTTTCAGCTGATTTCGAGTATCCTCGTCGGCGTCTTTAGGCATGGCAAGAAGAATGTGAGCGACTTTCCATTGAGCGGGTGTACGGAAGCTGGTCTGATTATCGTCGTAGTAGCGTTGAATATCTTCGTCTTTGATTTTCAAACCATCGCGTATGTGCTGCATGGACAGACGAATATAATCTACGCTGACCTTCTCTGGTGACAGAAACTCCTGTCTGTGTGTTTTATAGTACTCTTCAACCTGAGCCATCGTAACATCATTTTTATTAAGGAACAGAGAGGTAGGAATCTGCATGTAATCGTAATCGCGTGTCTGCATGTAAAGCTTCACAAAACGCCGGATCTCAGCAGGCAGAGCAAATGAACTGCCGATAAACGCAAAACGCTGTTGATTCAGCAACATACCCTGACGCACTTCATTCTGAAATGTTTCTGGCGTAAACATGGCCCCATTTAAAGCCTGCTGGTAGCGTTCTGTTGAGAAACGACCGTCCTGCTGAAACTGGGGAATAGCCAGAATGGCGGCGTTGGCCTGTTCGGCGTTTACTTCAAATCCACCGGCACGGGCACCCTGAACGGAAATCAGGTTGGAGACCATGTCATCCAGAACCTGTTTTTTAAGGGCAATTTCGCTGGCAGCGGTTAACTGGGAGGGATCTCTTTGCTGGCGATTTCTTCGATAACTGATTTCAAACTGTTGCTTGCTGATTGCCTGACCATTGACGGTGACTTCCGCATCCGATGATTGATGCGATTGCATATAGTAATCAACTCCGAACAACGTGAATGTCAGTGCTATCAGAACAATGACTACCCAAGCAACTACACCTTGTATGCGTTCGTTTAGCTTCTGCAACATGATCGGAGTTCCATATAGTATATAAATTGCGCGCAAGATAAAAAAAACGCGCCGTACGGCGCGTTAATATGGCGGAGTGGACGGGGCTCGAACCCGCGACCCCCGGCGTGACAGGCCGGTATTCTAACCAACTGAACTACCACTCCAATTCATGGTGGGTGCTGCAGGGATCGAACCTGCGACCCTCGCCTTGTAAGGGCGATGCTCTCCCAGCTGAGCTAAGCACCCGAATAACTACGCTTCCTGTACTGCTTCTTTCAGCGACTTCCCTGCTTTAAACTTGGCAGCTTTCGACGCCTTAATCTTCAAGGTCTCACCAGTCTGTGGGTTACGACCATCGCGAGCAGCGCGATTAACTACAGAAAAGGTTCCAAAATTTGGTATTACAATCTGGTCACCATTTTTCAAAGCTTCGGTAATAACATCAGTAAACGCCTGAAGAACACGTGCAGTTTCTACTTTTGTAGTTCCTGCCAGGTTTGCAGCTTTATCTACCAATTCACCTTTATTCATCTTCACCCCTGTCGAGTTATTATTCCTTTAAGTGAAGTTAAAAAGCTAACTTCGGTTTCCGCTCACTTCCTTGAATTACCCAGCAGTGCTGGGCAACGCTGTGAAATATACCCCTTATTAATGTGCGTGTAAATCATTATTTTCAATTTTTTTCGAACTTTTTATATCCGTAGTGCTATCTGAATCCAAATTGGCTGGATTTACAACTGGATTGCGTTGTAAAGCTATAGCCAGCACCTCTTCTACTGTTTTCACGGGGTGAATTTTCAGCTTTCGAAGGATGTTATCTGGTATTTCGTCAAGGTCCTTACGGTTCTCTTCAGGAATAATAACGTGCTTGATGCCACCACGGTGTGCCGCCAGCAGTTTTTCTTTCAAACCACCAATGGGCAACACCTGACCTCGCAGCGTAATTTCCCCTGTCATGGCTACGTCCGCCTTTACCGGTATCTGCGTCAGTACGGATACCAGGGCCGTGCACATGCCAATACCCGCGCTGGGGCCGTCTTTAGGTGTCGCGCCCTCAGGAACGTGAATATGGAAATCCCTGGTGTCGTAAAAGTCCTCGGGCAGGTTGAAGCTTTTGGCGCGACTGCGTACCACGGTCATTGCGGCCTGAATGGACTCCTGCATCACTTCACCTAACTGCCCTGTATGCGTGGTTTTTCCCTTACCGGGCATCATAGAGGCTTCAATGGTCAGCAGTTCACCACCCACACTTGTCCATGCGAGTCCAGTTACCTGCCCTACCTGATCAAACTCTTCAGCCAGTCCGTAACGGAACTTTTTCACGCCGAGATACTTCTCGATATTACCCTTGGTGATAACGCACTTATTCGTTTTTTTACTGCTCAATATCTCTTTAACCACCTTGCGGCACACGCTGGCTATGTCGCGCTCAAGGTTTCGCACGCCTGCTTCGCGGGTATAATGCCGTATGATTTCATGTATTGCGCTTTCGCTTATGTTAATTTCGCCAGGCTGCAGGCCATTTAACTGAACCTGCTTGGGAACGAGGTAGGTGGTTGCAATATTTACCTTTTCATCTTCGGTATACCCAGGCAGCCGAATGATTTCCATCCGGTCCAGCAGGGGTGCCGGGATTTCCAGCGAGTTGGCCGTTGCGATAAACATGACATCGCTTAAGTCATAATCAACTTCCAGGTAGTGATCGCTGAAGGTATGGTTCTGTTCAGGATCGAGCACCTCAAGAAGAGCGGAAGCCGGATCACCACGAAAATCCATGGCCATTTTATCGACTTCATCCAGCATGATCAGCGGGTTTTTGACGCCTGCCTTGCATAGCTTCTGTATAATCTTCCCTGGCATGGAACCAATATAGGTACGTCTGTGGCCACGGATTTCGGCCTCATCACGTACGCCGCCCAATGCGATTCGTATGAAGGTACGACCGGTGGCATTGGCAATGGACTGCCCCAGAGATGTTTTACCAACGCCAGGCGGTCCAACCAGGCAGATAATAGGCCCTTTCAGACGTTTCACACGTTTTTGAACAGCCAGATACTCAATAATCCGTTCTTTTACTTTTTCAAGACCATAGTGTTCTTTATCCAGCAGCTTTTCGGCTTTTGACAAGTCAAACTGAATTTTGGATTTTTTCTTCCAGGGGACGCTGAGCATCCAGTCAAGATAATTACGAATTACCGTGGCTTCGGCTGACATTGGAGACATCATTTTTAATTTTTGCAGTTCGGCAAGAGCCTTGCTTTTTGCTTCTTTAGGCATACCGGCTTTGTTAATCGAACTTTCCAGCTGCTCGATTTCGCTGCCTTCCTCGCTGATTTCGCCCAGCTCTTTCTGAATCGCTTTCATTTGTTCGTTCAGATAATACTCGCGCTGGCTTTTTTCCATTTGACGCTTGACCCGACCGCGCACGCGCTTTTCAACCTGAAGCAGATCGATTTCTACTTCAATGGTGGCCATCAGGCGCTCTAGACGACTTGCAATATCTGTGAGCTCGAGCAGTTCCTGTTTGTCTTCAACCTTGATACTCAGATGTGCTGCAATGGAATCAGCCAGCCGACCGGCTTCTTCTATTCCGGCAAGGGAACTCAGTACTTCCGGCGGGATTTTTTTATTGAGCTTTATGTATTGCTCAAACTGAGACATCAGAGACCGCATCATGATGTCAATTTCCTGCTCCTGCGCTGTATTGCCTGCGTCCGGGATGGCCTCTATTGTCGCCTCCAGATAGCCCTTATCCTGAGTGTAGGTAGTAACTTTTGCACGAGACTCGCCTTCTACCAGAACCTTAACTGTTCCGTCAGGCAGTTTGAGAAGCTGTAATACGCTGGATACTGTACCAATCGTGTACATATCGCTGGTGCCGGGGTCATCGTTAGATGATTTCTTCTGGGCAACCAGTAATATCTGCTTGTTGTCGACCATAGCGGCTTCAAGGGCACGAATGGACTTTTCCCGCCCGACAAACAAAGGGATAACCATATGAGGGTAAACTACGACATCGCGAAGAGGCAAGACGGGTAAAGCGGAGCTGATATTGCTCTCAGGCACTGCCGGTACATTTTTGCTAGACATAATGAGTCCTTATTCAAACGACATTCCCAAATACATCTGGACATGCTACCTCCTTCAAGGCCATGGCCTTGAAGGAGGTAAAGATTATTCGCCAACAGCCGATTGCTTGTCGTCTCCGCCTTCATAAACAAGAACAGGCTTGCCCGACTGAGTTATAACGGTTTCATCGACAACAACTTTGTTTACGCCTTCAAGAGAAGGTAAGTCATACATGGTGTCTAAAAGTATATTTTCAAGTATGGCACGTAAACCCCGTGCACCTATTTTTCGTTCGAGGGCTTTTTTAGCAATCTGACGCAATGCCTCTGGCTTAAATTCCAGCTCGACGTCTTCCATTTTAAACAGTGCGTGGAATTGCTTGGTCAGTGCATTTTTGGGGCCAGTCAATATTTCTACCAGCGCGTCCTCGTCTAATTCATTCAGGGTGGCGACAACCGGTAAGCGCCCGACAAACTCGGGGATTAAACCGTATTTAACCAGGTCTTCTGATTCCAGAGAATCAAGAATGCGTTCGTTTTCCCTGCTGCTTTTCTCGTTTTTAAGCTGTGCTGAAAAACCAATGCCTGATTTGTCGCTGCGTCCGCGGATGACCTTATCCAGACCGGCAAACGCACCACCGCAGATAAACAGAATGTTCGAGGTATCGACCTGCAGAAACTCCTGTTGCGGATGTTTTCTGCCACCCTGAGGTGGTACCGACGCAACCGTGCCTTCAATCAGCTTCAGGAGGGCCTGCTGTACGCCTTCACCCGATACGTCGCGCGTGATCGATGGGTTATCCGATTTACGGGAGATTTTGTCAATTTCGTCAATGTACACAATGCCCTGCTGGGCTTTTTCAACGTCGTAATCGCATTTTTGCAAGAGCTTCTGAATGATGTTTTCAACGTCCTCACCTACGTAACCGGCTTCGGTCAGCGTGGTGGCATCAGCCATGGTAAAGGGTACGTTGAGCAGACGGGCCAGAGTCTGGGCCAGCAGGGTCTTACCGCTGCCGGTCGGGCCGATCAGGAGAATATTACTTTTACCCAGCTCAACGCCGTCTTCTGTTTTGTGCTTTAAGCGCTTGTAGTGGTTGTACACCGCTACCGACAGAACTTTTTTAGCGTGTGGCTGACCTATGACGTATTCGTCAAGAAATGTCGCTATTTCGCGTGGGGTGGGCAGACTGGTTTCGTTGCCTTCGACAATATCATGTGCCTCTTCGCGGATGATGTCATTGCACAGCTCAACACATTCATCGCAAACGAATACTGAGGGGCCTGCTATCAGTTTTTTAACTTCATTCTGACTTTTTCCACAAAATGAACAATACAAAACTTTATCGCTGCCGCCTTTTCCGGATTTGGCCATTTATAAAACCCCTCTTCACTGCCTGGATATTAAGTAAATTTTAAACAATAGAAAACGATAACACCAGACATTTCATTCATGCCTGGTGTTATTTAAAAATACCGCGCGGGACATTAGTACCTTCGGTATAAAGACAACAACCGATTAAACGCCTGAAACGGCCAGAGAATCACGATCGTGGAGCACTTTGTCAATCAGGCCATATTCCAGAGCCTGATTGGCACTCATAAAGTTATCGCGTTCGGTGTCCAGCATGATTTGTTCAGGTGTTTTGCGGCAATGATGCCCCATAATGCTGTTCAGACGCGAGCGCACTGCCAGTGTTTCGCGGGCATGAATTTCGATATCTGTAGCCTGTCCGCGATATCCACCCAGGGGCTGGTGAATCATCACCCGGGCATTGGGAAGACAGAAGCGTTTGCCATCCGCGCCAGCGCATAACAGCAAGGCGGCCGCACTGGCGGCCTGACCGATGCACAGCGTGCTGACGTCAGGCTTGATAAACTGCATGGTATCGTAAATAGCGAGACCAGCCGTTACAACACCGCCAGGCGAGTTAATATACAGAGAAATATCTTTCTCGGGGTTCTCTGACTCCAGAAACAGGAGCTGAGCCACCACGAGATTGGCCATGTGATCTTCCACTTCACCCAAAAGAAAAATAATTCGTTCTTTCAGCAGTCTGGAATAAATGTCATACGAGCGTTCGCCACGGGACGTTTGCTCAATTACCATGGGCACCAGGCCACTGGCGTTTCTTATCAGGTTCGTTGAAGAATCCATTGCGCTTACTCTCCTTTTTCCTTTTGGTCCTTTTTAGGGTTCATTACATCTTCGTAGCTTGTTTTCTTCTCGGTGATTTTAGCATTTTCACTCATTTTTTCAGCAACAACTTCTTCCATCACCAAAGCTTCGATTTCAGCCAGACGCTCTTTGTTGCCGCGGTACCAGGCACGCAGCTCTTCAGGATCTTCGTAGGCACTGGCGTATTTCTCAATCATGGCATCTACGCGTTCCTTGTCGGCGCTCAGCTTATGAAACTTGATGTATTCAGAGAACAGCAGGCCGAGATGAACACGGCGTCTTGCCTGCTCTTCAAACAATTCACGTGGGAAATCAGGAATTTTTTCGTTGTCATGATGCTCATGGCCAAAGATACGATGGTACATGTCATGCTTCAAATGTTCAATTTCCTTGTCGATCAGAGCCACAGGTACGTCAAAGACGTTCAGTTCCATAGACTTATCGAAAATCCGCTCGCGATTGGTGGAGCTGACGCGGCGCTCCAGTTCGCGTGTCATGTTGTCACGGATGTCTTTTTTCAGTGCTTCGACTCCGCCTTCCATGATATTGAATTTTTCAGCAAACGCATCATCCAGTTCCGGCAGTTTGCCTTCCATTACTTTCTTGACCGTAATCTGGAACCTGGCCTCTTTACCTGCCAGTTCGCTGTGGTTGTAATCGTCAGGGAATTTAACGGTGATTTCAAATGGCTTGTCAACTTCTCCGCCAACCAGGCCGTCTTCGAAACCGGGGATCATGGAACCGGATCCAATCACAATTTCATAGTTCTGAGCTTCGCCGCCAGCAAAGGCCTCTTCACCGAGGAATCCTTTAAAGTCAATGGTAACTCTGTCGTCTTTGGCTGCCGCGCGGGAGACTTCGTTCCACTCTTTGTTTTGCTCGCGCAGTTTAGTGATCATGGCATCGACATCGCTGTCTTTTACTTCGGATCGAATCAGCGACAGAGGCGCATCGTTCATTTCAACAATAGTGAACTCGGGGAAGACTTCAAATACAGCTGTGTAGCGAAAATCCTTACCGGACTCAACCTGCTCAGGCTCAACAGATGGCATGCCTGCCGGTGTCAGTTTTTGTTCCTGGAGGGCTTCAAACAGGGTTGACTGAACCATGTCTCTGGCCACTTCTTCACGAACGCTGTCAGAAAAACGACTGGTTACAATGTTCATGGGTACCTTGCCAGGTCTGAAACCGGCAACTTTTACCTTTCGAGCAAGATTTTTCAAGCGCAGTCCCACTTCTTCCTCAACTTTATTGGATGGTACTGAAACCGTCACTTTACGTTCCAGACCTTTCAAGGTCTCAACAGAAACTTGCATCTACTCACCTCATGAGATATTGGGTTTAAAAAAAATTAATGGTGCGAAAGGAGAGACTCGAACTCTCACAGGTTGCCCTACTGGAACCTAAATCCAGCGCGTCTACCAATTTCGCCACTTTCGCAAACAGGGTGGGATTATCAAACAGTATGTCGGTTTTGTAAAGGGTTTGATTGAATCGGAAACTTAAGAAGAGTATACCATACATGGGGTGAACGATGGGACTCGAACCCACGACAACCGGGATCACAACCCGGGGCTCTACCAACTGAGCTACGCTCACCATAATTATTTTTACTTGTCTGAACTCTGCACATAGGCTGGTACGCCCGGCAGGACTCGAACCTGCTACCCTCGGCTTAGAAGGCCGATGCTCTATCCAAATGAGCTACGGGCGCAAAAAATGGTCGGGGTGGAGAGATTCGAACTCCCGACATCCTGCTCCCAAAGCAGGCGCGCTACCAGACTGCGCTACACCCCGAATACCCTGTCACTGGACAGAGCGCAAATAATACATTGAGCGACCCCTAAGGTCAATAACCTGATTGCAATATTTATTACTGTTTTTACAGCAGTATCGCTTTTACCTAAACCAGGCTAGCATAAATGCCACGACAAACAACCTGAATAAGTTTATGAAGCCGCGTCTGCTGCCCCTGTTCGACAACCTCAGCAATTTATCGAAAAACCATGAAAACGTTGTGCTGGAGTCGCCGGAACAGCAGTCTGATTTTCGCTACAGTCTGGAGTTTTTAAAAAGCTATTGCGGCAGTCAGGGCACCTTTAACAGCTACCGGCGTGAGGCTGAGCGCCTGTTACAGTGGTGCTGGCATATCCGTAAAATCAGCGTGAAGGCTCTCAGGCGAGACGATATAGAGCAGTTTATCCGCTTTTGTCAGAACCCGCCGCAGGCCTGGATAGGTACGAAAAAAGTGAGCCGGTTTATTGAAAAAGACGGATTGCGCCAGCCAAACCCGGACTGGCGGCCCTTCGTGGTGACAGTCAGCAAGCTGGCAAGAAAACAGGGGGCGCTCCCTGACATGGATCAGTTCAGCCTGTCTCAGGGGGCCATCCAGGAAATATTCGCCATTCTCAGTACCTATTTTAATTTTTTAATTGCAGAAGAGTATATGGCGTCAAACCCGGTCGCTCTGATTCGTCAGAAAAGCAAGTTTGTGCGCAAGCGTCAGCAAAGCGCGCCGGTTCGGCGTCTCAGCATGTTGCAGTGGTATGCTGTTTTGGATGCAGCAGAGGCTATGGCCGATGAGAATCCCGAGATGCATGAACGCACCCGCTTTATACTCAGTCTGCTGTTTGGCATGTACCTGCGGATATCCGAGCTCGCAGCCAGCGATCGCTGGATTCCTACCATGAACGATTTCGCCAAAGACAGCAACGGCTGCTGGTGGTTCACGACCGTGGGCAAGGGCAACAAAGAACGTCAGGTTGCCGTCAGCGATGAGATGCTGAGCAGCCTCAGCCGCTGGCGTCTGTTTCTGGGCCTCACCGCCCTGCCTTCGCCCGCAGATAACTCACCCTTGATTCCTCGAATACGCGGTACCGGTCCCATGAGCGACACAGCCCCTCTGCGTCGTCTGGTACAGCAGTGTTTTGACAGGGCCGCTGAACTGCTGCGCCAGAAAAACCAGATGGAAGAAGCTGACAATCTGGGTGCAGCTACCGTGCACTGGCTGCGGCATACCGGAATTTCAGAAGACGTACGCATACGTCCGCGGGAACATGTCCGTGACGACGCCGGCCACAGCTCCAGCGCTACGACGGATCGTTATATCGATGTCGAAAAGCAGGCCCGGCATCGTTCGGCCCGTCACAAGCAGATTGCAGACAATAACTGAAACTGCTCTCTACTGGACAAAACTCCGGTCTGTCATTCCTGCGCGGGGAGGACAAATGATGGACAGAATTGTCCAATATTGAGCGAAACTGAATAAAGACCTTCGCTCTTCATATTTCCTTAATATTCGATTGCTACAATATGTACAGTTCTTAATCATTACTGGATTGATGCCATGCCAAGAGATACTGAAGCTGATACTAAAATTATTGTTGAACATCTGCCGACAGAGAATTTGATTCAGAATATGCATGCTCTTGATCAAGCCACTGATCGTGAAAAAAATATTCTGGCAACTCTGCTGCGCAGGGAGAGCGATGAAGATAGGCGTGCTTTCGTTTTGAATACTGTTTTGAAAGGAGAACGCCTGTACGTTTTGGACGAAGGGCTGCTCTCGGAGGAGCTGACGGAGTCGCAGGAGAAAGAGGATAAAAACAACGATTCGCTCCTGTTTGGCACAGACCTCATTGATGACAAGACTTGCAGCTGGGTGCAGATTGCCTGCTTCTCCCCTGCCCTGTCCCAACAAAACCGTACCATGGCGCATGGGCACCATGACGAGGATATCAGCGACATTGAGAGCGATGAGTTGTCCACGGAAAGCCTGAACATCATCAGAAATACGCGCCTGAATAAACGACTGGCAGAAGCTCAGGACGATGTGAATAAAATGATGCGCATCGCACGCGCAGCTCAAAAACAGGCGGTCAGCGACCCATACAAGTCAAAGGTCATTACAGAGTTCATAAAATCAACGGAAACGCTGATTGAGCTGGCGAATCGGGCCGATACGTATCCCTCAATGCGAAATACCAACCTCTTCATTAGACAACTGGAGGACTGGAATCAGTCAGCCCAGCGGTTCCCTGTAGATGACATTAAGGATCTGTCTTTTCGCTCTAAAATAGTGGCTTTTCTGTCTGGTGTCGTACTGGGTGGCGTGTTTGCCGGGATTGGTTTTGCCATTGGCGGTCCTGCCGGGGCTGCGGCTGGCGCGGTTATTGGTGCCGGCCTGGGCTGGGCTGTCGCGCTTACGATACTGACCGTGAAATCGAATGCGATATCAGAACAAAAAAGAGCCGAGGGCCAAAATCCTCATCGACTGTTTTCATCTGGCGGACAGAAACTTGCTGCGCTGGTTAAGCATGTGCCGGACCAGGGAATCACTGACGAGGATGCAGATAAACAGGCTCCGCAGCCTGCTCCCTGAAAATAACTCCCCCCTCAGGATGAGCACGGCTCATCCTGAAGTTTTTTGCCCCTGATACCGCTTTCTCACTGGATAATCGCACGAGATCAGTTAAACTTAAGACTAAAGCGATGATTCAAAGAGGACTTGCATGAAACCATCATTGCAGCTTAATATCAGTCAAAATCTTACCCTGACGCCGCAGCTTCAACAGGCCATCAAACTGCTGCAATTATCTACACTCGATTTACAGCTTGAAATTCAACAGGCAGTTGAATCCAACCCCATGCTGGAATCCACTCCAAACGAAGAAAAAGAGGAATCCGGCGTCGAAGAGCGACCCGTTCACGATGAATTCGCTGATTTTCAATGGTCTCAGCTGTACAACAGCGGTAAACGCAGCAGTTTTGATGATAACGATTACAATTACGATAATCTGCACTGCACAACAACCAATCTGCAGGATCACCTGCGCTGGCAGCTGGATCTGACCCCGATGAGCGATGTGGATCGCGCCATTGCGACCACGATGATCGATGCCATTGATGACAGCGGCTTTCTGACGCTGTCGATTGAAGACCTGCATGCCAGCCTGAACAGCGAATCACACCCCATTGATCTGGATGAAGTCGAAGCCGTACGCCGCCGTTTGCTTCATTTTGATCCTGTCGGCTGCGCGGCCAGCAATCTGGCGGAAACACTGCTGGCTCAACTGACCCAGCTGCCGGAGGGTAACGATGACGTGGAACTGGCAAAACGTATTATCAAAGACCACATAGGACTGCTCGGGCAGCATAACTATCGTCAGTTGATGAAGGAATATCAAATCAATGAAACCGTGTTGAACCGTGTGCTGCAGGTTATTCAGCGATTGAACCCAAAACCCGGCAGCATTATTCAGCAACACACAACAGAATACGTGATTCCTGACATCACGGTCAAAAAAGTCAATGGCGAATGGCAGGTTCTCTTAAATCAGCATACTCTGCCACGATTAAGCATCAATGATCACTATGCGTCGATGATTCAACGCGCTGACAACAGTGCCGACAATCAGTTTTTAAAAAATAATCTGCAGGAAGCGCGCTGGTTTCTGCGCAGCATTCAAAGCCGTCAGGAAACCCTGCTGAAAGTGGCCCGCTGCATTGTTGATTACCAGAAAGATTTTTTTGAGTCAGGTGATGAGGCGATGAAACCCTTGATTCTCAATGACATAGCCCAGGCGCTCGACATGCATGAATCCACCATATCGCGTGTAACCACGCAAAAATTCATGCGCACACCGCGCGGTGTATTCGAATTAAAATACTTTTTTTCGAGTCACGTAGCCACATCCGACGGCGGAGAATGTTCGTCTACGGCTATTCGAGCTATAATAAAGAAGTTGATTGCTGCTGAAAATCGCAAAAAACCCTTGAGTGACAGCAAACTGGCTCAGCTCATTGGTTCTCAGGGCATACAGATTGCCAGACGTACTGTGGCAAAATACCGTGAGGCACTTAACATCGCACCATCGAATGAACGTAAAATAATTCGCAGTTAGTTTTTAATAAGGAGAATATCATGGAAATTAACTTCACCGGTCATCATGTCGAAGTGACACCGGCGCTCAGAGCCTTTACGGAAGATAAATTTGAAAAACTTGGTCGTCATTATGACAAAATAACATCCATTAACGTGGTATTTAATATTGAAAAGCTGGCTCAGATTGCCGAAGCAACCATTTTTATTGCGAAAGGTGAAGTTCATGCACGTGCCGAATCCGAAGATATGTACGCTGCCATCGATGAACTGATGGACAAACTGGATCGCCAGCTGATAAAACATAAGGAAAAAAAGAGAGCACATCACGATTAACAGACGCTCTCATAAGCCCGTATCTGGCCTGGCCGATACGGGCTTTTTTTTATGCTATGGCAATACCATGATCCCATCCATCTCAACCAGCGCACCACGCGGTAAAGAGAGTACGCCAATGGCAGCACGAGCGGGATAAGGCTCGGTGAAATGAGCCGCCATAGCGGCATTAACCAGAGGGAAATGGCTCAAATCCGTCAGATAAACAGACAGCTTAACGATGTTGGCCAGACTGCCGCCAGCCTCTTCACACACAGCCGCCAGATTGCGAATCACCTGCTCGATCTGCCGGGTAATGTCGTCTCCGACCATCATCATGGTGGTCGGGTCGAGAGGAATCTGCCCGGACAGATAAACGGTATTACCGCATCGAATGGCCTGACTATAAGTACCAATGGCGGCTGGCGCCTTCGAGGTATGTATCACCTGCATGCACTATTCTCCTGGTTTTTTTCGATATAAGCGTAAGACGACGCTATTGGCGCGCAGGCGGCGCATTACGCGCGCAAGGTGCGTTCGATTGAGAACGGAGATTGAAAATGTGACCGCATTATGCCGCCCATCGCGCGGATCAACATTAATATTACCAATATTAGAGCCTGCTTCGGCAATGGCCGTTGCCAATGTTGCCAGAACACCCCGTTCATTGTGGACGTCAACGGTTATGTCTACCCAGTACTCACCTTCCACATTTTCATCCCAGCGCAGGGAAACCAGCTGCTCCAGATTATTACGGTTTTGCGTAATCTGCTGGCAATCACTGGCATGCACCACAATACCGCGGCCCTGCTGAAAACGTCCAACAATATTATCACCGGGAATAGGCTGGCAGCAGTCGGCAAAATGCACCACCATGCCCTCCGTTCCCTTGATGGATAAGGGTTTGTTTTTGATGGAAATAACATCTGTTGCTTCCTGAGCCACCACCAGCCTTCGGGCAATAACCGTTGGCAATTGATTACCCGTTCCTACTTCATACAGCAGCTCATCAACCGATTTATAATGCAGGTCACGCAGCAGTGCCTGCAGAGATTCCGGAGGAATCTTCGCATAGTCACACGCCAGTTCAGCCAGCGCCTGCTCCAGCATCCGGCGGCCAAGCGCAATACTTTCAGCATGATGCTGGCTTTTCAAAAAATGACGGATGTTGCTGCGGGCTTTACCGGTCACCACAAAATTGAGCCATGCCGGATTGGGATGCGCACCATTTGCTGTGATAATTTCAACGGTCTGACCGTTGGTCAGAGGAATACTTAAAGGTACCAGGCGACGATTGACCTTAGCGGCAACGCAGCTGTTCCCAACATCCGAATGAACCGTGTAGGCAAAATCAACCGGCGTAGCGCCTTTGGGTAATTCCATAATGTGCCCCTTGGGCGTGAAAACATACACCTCATCCGGAAACAAATCGATTTTTACGTTTTCAATGAATTCAAGAGAATTCCCTGTGCTGCGCTGCATTTCCAGGAGACGCTGTACCCATTCACGGGCGCGAAGCTGGGCTTCGTTCACTTCCAGACCAGACGACTTGTAAATCCAGTGCGCCGCCACCCCATTGTCGGCCACGTTGTCCATTTCCCGCGTTCGCACCTGCACTTCCAGAGGAACGCCAAAGGGTCCAAACAGGGTCGTATGCAGAGATTGGTATCCGTTTGCCTTGGGAATACCGATATAATCCTTGAAGCGTTGCGGAACGGGCTTGTAGGTGCGGTGCAGGGCACCCAGAACACGATAACAGGAATCGATGTCTTCGGTGATTACACGGAAGGCAAATACATCCGTTATTTCAGCAAAAGACGACTTTCTCTGCCGCATTTTGCGGTAAATACTGTACAGATGCTTTTGCCGGCCGAATACCTGCTCGTAGGGGATATTCAGCTGCTGCAGGGCATGCTGCAAATCGGTTTCAATTTTCTGAGTGAGTTCACGCCGGTTGCCCCGGGCTTTTTCAAACGCGGATTTGATGGCGCGATAGCGCATGGGATACAGAGCCTGAAACCCCAGATCCTCGAGGCCGGTATAAATGGCATGCATGCCCAGACGATTGGCAATCGGGGCGTAAATTTCCAGGGTTTCGATAGCAATTCGGCGACGTTTTCTGTAGGGCATGGCGCCAAGGGTGTGCATGTTATGAAAACGATCGGCGAGCTTGACGATGATAACGCGGATGTCCTTGACCATGGCCAGAACCATCTTGCGAAAATTTTCAGCCTGCGCCTCGGCTCTGGATTCAAACTTGATTTTGGTTAATTTGGTCACCCCATCGACCAGCGCGGTGATGTCTTCGCCAAATAAACGGGTTAGTTCTTCTTTGCTGATGGCGGTATCTTCTACCACATCGTGCAGCAGGGTAGCCATGATGGTCTGATAATCGAGACGCATTTTTGCAAGAATCAGAGCCGCAGCAACGGGATGACTGATGTAGGGCTCTCCCGAGCGCCGCATCTGACCTTCATGTGCCTTTTCTGCTACCAGAAAAGCCTGGTAGCATTTTTCAACATCACGGGAATCCAGGTAGGTCTTAAGCTCTCTTCGTAGCTCACTAAAGTAGCCCATGCCGCACTCTCTCCCTGCCTTTGACAGACCCCGTGGTTTATATTATTCCTTGTCCAGGATGTCCGCCTTGATCAGGCCGGCCGCTATTTCGCGCAGGGCCACAACCGTTGGCTTGTCATTTTCCCATTCAACACCAGGCTGGGCACCACGAACAGCAATCTGTCGCGCACGGTGTGTGGCTACCATAACCAGTTCAAAACGGTTTTCAACATGTTCCAGACAATCTTCTACGGTTACACGAGCCATAATTTACCAACCTTATTACATAATGACCAATAAATATATTTTTTTCAGACCAAGGCATGGGCGTTCAAGCGCACACGCATGTTTCTCGTCCAAGTACAAAACTCCTATTTTACTGCTATGTGAGCAATAATGATAGTAATTTTCCAATTTTTGCCGATTGACGTTCCGTTTTAAGGCGATTGGCCACCACAATCGACTGCAACTCGAGCGCCGCCCGGGAAAAATCGTCATTCACCAGCAGGTAATCAAATTCGGCGTAGTGACTCATCTCATCCCTGGCCTGCTGCATACGCGCATTAATCACGGCTTCATCGTCCTGCCCGCGATTCTGCAGACGCTGTCGAAGCACCTGCCGGTCTGGGGGAAGAATGAATATGCTGGTGGCATCTGAAAACAGATGCCTTATCTGCTGAGCGCCCTGCCAGTCGATATCCAGAACCACATCAATTCCAGCAGCCAGCCGGTTTTTTATCTGAGCAATCGACGTTCCATAATACTGGCCAAATACCTGTGCGTGCTCAATGAAGGCATTCTGACTGATCATGTCGACAAAGGTGGCTTCGTCAACAAAAAAATAATCCTCCCCATCCTGCTCACCGGGTCGCGGACTGCGGGTGGTGTGTGAAACCGAAACCTCAATACCCTCGACCGAAGAAAGCAACTCCCTTATCAGGCTGGTTTTTCCACCTCCAGACGGTGCGGCTACTATGTATAGGGTTCCGTTTACAATACCTGTCATCGTTTATTCACTCTAAATTTTGGATTTGTTCGCGCATCTGTTCAATCAGTACTTTCATCTCAACCGCGCACTGAGTCAGACTGGCCGAGTCTGACTTGGAGCTGAGCGTATTGGCTTCACGATTCAATTCCTGCATTAAAAAATCGAGGCGTCTGCCAACGGGTTCGCTGCTGGCCAGAGCCTGCTCAATTTCCACCACATGAGTATCGAGGCGATCCAGCTCCTCGCTGACATCCAGCCGAGTCAGTATGAGGGCAATTTCCTGCTCCAGGCGGCCACTGTCGACCTCGATTGCCAGAGCGGACAGCCGCGTCAGGATTTTGTCGCGCGTCGTCAGGGCATGATCACGGCACAGCGCACGGGCCTTGCTGATTTCGTCGCGGAGGAGGTTCAGTCGCTGTTGCACATGCTGCTGCAGCGCGGCACCCTCAGAGGCACGGGCAGCATGTAACTGCATCAGGGCATCATGAAACAGTTTTAACACAGATGGCGCCAGCTGCTCAACATCGCGCGGCAGAAATTGTACAATACCCGGCCAGGCCAACAGGGAAGACAGGGTGATATCATTTTGTAACTGCCGGGAGTCCGCAAGCGCGTCTGTTGCGGCCAGAAGTGTGTCAACCAGTTCGTGATTGATGCGGATATCGCGGGCATCAACGCTGTTGTCCAGAACCTTGAGCTGACACTCCACTTTTCCACGCTGCACCTGACCGCGCAGGCTGCTTCGCAGATCGGTTTCAAGGAAACGCCAGGCATCCGGCAGACGAAAGGAAGCATCCAGATAGCGGTGATTAACGGAGCGAAGTTCCCAGGAAAAATTCATCCCGTCGATTGCTGCGTCTACTCTGGCGAAAGCCGTCATGCTTTGGGTCACGAGAAATCCTCATGTGTTCAAATCTGGCAGACTATAAACTAAAATTGTGCAAATGAAAATCTACAGGCTATACTAGCGACTTTTGCTCTTATCGAGGAACCATCATGCGCCCCAGTAATCGAGAACCAAATCAGTTACGTCAAATCCAGATAACCCGAAACTTCACCAATCACGCTGAAGGATCGATTCTGGTCGAATTTGGGCAGACACGGGTGCTGTGCACAGCCTCTGTAACGGACGGTGTCCCGAGGTTCGTAAAAGGGAAAAATCAGGGCTGGATCACCGCTGAATATGGCATGCTGCCCCGCGCCACGCACAGTCGCTGTGATCGCGAAGCGAGCAAGGGCAGACAAGGTGGACGCACCCTGGAAATTCAACGACTAATCGGCCGCTCCCTGCGTGCCTGCGTTGATCTGAAAGTACTGGGTGAAAATACGATTGTGATCGATTGTGACGTTCTCCAGGCCGATGGCGGTACGCGAACCGCAGCCATCACCGGCGCCTGCGTAGCAATGAGAGACGCCCTGTCCTGGATGGTCTCAAGAGAAAAACTGCGGAAAATGCCCGCATTCAATTATATTGCTGCCGTGTCGGTTGGTATTTATCGCGGTCAACCGGTTCTGGATCTCGATTACGCCGAAGACGTGCTGGCAGAAACCGATATGAACGTGGTAATGAACGAAGCCGGAGAGTTTATTGAAATTCAGGGAACGGCAGAAGATCGCAGTTTTAATCGCAGCCAGCTGAACACCATGCTCGATTTGGCGGAAGGCGGAATTCGCGACTTGATTAACCTGCAGAAAAACGCCTGACTAAAGCCCGCCCCCGGATCTTGCGCTGCGAATCCGGGGGCGGCTGTCAAAACATCGTTTTGTTCAGTGCCACATCTCTCGCCGTGTGCTTGGTAATTTTGTTTTCCTGCACCAGTTGCGTCAAATGCTGATCCAGCGTCTGCATGCCCAGGGTCTGCCCCGTTTGAATAGTGGAATACATCTGGGCCACCTTGTCCTCACGAATCAGATTTCGAATAGCTGGATTGCAGATCATGATTTCCAGTGCGGCACAACGCCCACCACCGATTTTTTTCAACAGAGTTTGCGCAACAACGGCCTGCAGCGACTCAGACAGCATCGAACGAATCATGGATTTTTCATCACCAGGAAAGACGTCAATGATTCGGTTAATCGTTTTGGTAGCGGAACTGGTATGTAGTGTGGCAAACACGAGATGCCCTGTTTCCGCAGCCGTCATGGCGAGACGGATGGTTTCAAGGTCACGCAACTCCCCCACCAGAATAATATCCGGGTCTTCACGCAGGGCCGAACGCAGAGCTGCGTTGAAACTGTGCGTGTCCCGGTGCACTTCCCGCTGATTGACCAGACATTTCTTGCCTGGGTGCACAAACTCGATGGGATCCTCAACCGTTAAAATATGGCTGTGACGATTGGAGTTGATGAAATCGACAATGGCAGCCAGCGTGGTACTTTTACCGGAGCCGGTAGGCCCTGTAACCAGCACGAGGCCTTTGTGATAATTGGCAATCTCGCTGAACACCGGTGGCAAACCCAGTTCATCCATGCCCACAATGACCGTGGGAATGGTTCGAAATACCGCGCCCATTCCGCGCGACTGAGTAAATACGTTTACCCGGAAACGTGCCAGTTCATCAATTTCAAAGGAAAAATCCGTTTCCAGATGCTCTTCAAATTCCTTACGCTGACTGTCGTTCATAATATCGAAGACAATCCTGGTTACGGCATTGTGATCGAGAACCGGAACATTAATCCTGCGTAAATCGCCATCGACGCGAATCATCGGCGGCATGCCGGCCGATAAATGCAAATCCGACGAGCGGTTTTTTACGGAGAAAGCCAATAATTCGGCAATGTTCATTTACGCATCCTTGACAATCAAACTGATAAGATTAGAGTAACTCAGCAAGGCAGTCAGAACAACCGGGGCGTCCGCAATGACGGAGATCTGATTTATTCGTTCCCACATCACTCATGGCCCCGTAACAGGTGCAGGATATTATGTCTATTATCAACAACATACAAAGAATTCAACAGAGCATCCGCATCGCGGCACAGCACAGTCAGCGTAAGGAAGGTGACATCTCCCTCCTCGCTGTCAGCAAAGGCCAGCCCTCATCGGTTATTCGCTCTGCCTATGCAGCAGGTCTCAGGCAGTTTGGCGAAAATTACTGGCAGGAGGTGCAGGGCAAGCAAAACGAACTATACGATCTGTCCATCATCTGGCATTTTATCGGCCCCATTCAAAGCAACAAGGCCGCTGATATTGCCCGCCATATGGATTGGGTGCACAGCGTAGACCGCGAAAAAATCGCGCGCCTGTTGTCGGCTCATCGGCCAGAGAATCTCCCGCCACTGAATATCTGTCTGTCCATCAATCTGGATAATGAGCCGGCGAAATCCGGCGTGCCTCCCGAGCAGGCAGCCGATTTGCTGAAACACATTCAGTCCCTGCCTAATCTCGCTGTACGCGGCCTGATGGCCATACCCAAACCCCGTCAGGACAGAAACGCACAGTATGAAAGCCTGCTGCGGCTGAGAAACCTTCAAAACGAATTGAATGAAAGCCTGCATCTGAACATGGATACACTGTCCATGGGCATGAGCGACGATTTGGAGGCTGCCATCCGTGCCGGCAGTACCATTGTCCGTGTTGGACGGGCCATTTTTGGTGAACGATCATGAAAAATATCTGTTTTATTGGTTATGGCAACATGGCTAAAAGTATCGCAAAAGGATTAAGGCAGCAGCCCGGCTATAGGCTGTCGGCCTCCTCACCCTCTCTGTCTCAGACCGTCAATGACGAGGGCATCCACACCTCTCCTGACAATGACAGCCATCTTGCCGGAGCTGATGTGCTGGTTCTTGCAGTCAAGCCAGCCAGAGTGGCGGAGGTGCTGGCAGGCATTAAGGATAAAATTCCAGCTGACTGCGTGCTGCTGTCCATCGCCGCCGGGATCTCACTGGACAGCCTTGCAGGCAGCTGCCGGCCTGGCCAGGCCATCGTGCGCTGCATGCCGAATATTCCTATTGCCGTAGGCAAGGGAGCTACCCCGTTGATAGCCAACCGCTTCGTCAATGATGCTCAAAAACATCTGATTGACGGCCTCTTCCAGTGCTCTGGCCTGAGCACATGGATAGACCGGGAAAGCGACATGAACGCCTTTACAGCCTTGTCAGGCAGCGGCCCTGCCTATGTCTACCTGTTTATGGAGGCCATGCAATCGGCTGCCGAAAAACTGGGGCTGTCGAGCGAACAGGCTCATGCCTTCACTCGCCAGACGCTGTCAGGAGCGGTGGCGCTGCTCGAGCAATCGGCTCAATCGCCGGAAGAGCTGCGAAAAAAAGTTACCTCTCCGGCTGGCACAACCGCCGCTGCTGTCGCTATACTGCAGCAGCGCGGATTGGACGCGCTGCTGCTCGAAGCCATGACAGCCGCCCATGATCGTGCCGAGGCAATGGGCAGAGAGCACAAAGGTTCCTGAACAAGGCTTTAATCATTTTTGAGAGGTATTTATTTTGGCGGGTATTTTAAGTGTGGCTTATTTTCTGGTAACGCTGATCTTCAGTCTGGTGTTATTTGTTTTATGGCTGCGGATTGCGCTTCGCTATTTCAGAGTCAGTGCGCTGCACCCCATGGGGCACGCCATTTACCGTCTGACCAGCCCTCTGTTCAAAACGCTGGAAACCAGGTTCTACGCTGGCAAACGTCTGCCGCAATACGACTGGCTGACTCTGCTGGTTATTGTTGTCATTGAATTTATTAAATTTCTGCTCCTTGGCTGGCTGGTATACGGCACAACCCTGCCTCTGCTCTATCTTATTCTGTTCGTTGCTGCCGACCTGATTGTGCAGCCCTGTAATCTGCTGTTTTATGCCCTGCTGATTCGGGTTATTCTCAGCTGGGTGAATCCAGAGTGGCAACGGCATCCAGCCGCCGATATTCTGAAACTCGTCACGAACCCTCTGCTGCTGTTGGGCAGAAAAATCATACCCGACATCTCCGGTTTTGATTTTGGGCCGATTATCGTATTGGCTGGCCTGAAAGTTATCACCCTGTTTATCAGTGCCTCCATGCCCCTGCCCCTGGTGTAGCCTGAAAAAGGTATATACTTAACAGTATAAGAAGGTATTCCGGAGGCAAAAATGAATAAAGGCCTGAGCATGGGTGTACTGCTTGTTCTGTCATCGCCACTGTGGTCTGCGCAATCGCTTTATTGTCCGCAGCGGGCGGGCTATATCAACATTGGCATGAGTCAGGATCAGGTGATAGCGGCCTGCGGACAGCCTTTAAGCAAGCAGAACTCCAATAACCCCGTCATGAAAAAAGTACCCATGCTGCAACTGGTGTATAACAACCAGGGTGCACCCCAGGTTTCATACGGAAACATCTCCATCAACGTGGCCACCAACAACAGCGGCGCTCAGCTGCAGGTGAATGTCATCAATAATAAAGTAGCCTCTATCACCCTGAACGGCGGCAGCACCAACGCTTTTTCTATCTGTGGTGGCGCCAATATTGCGATAGGCGCGCCGGTTTCAGCCGTCTACAATGCCTGTGGATCACCGGCACTGACCAACGAGTCATTCATTTACCAGCCGATCCCCAGCCTCACCAAACCCCAGATATGGCTGTATCAGCCAGGCCAGTACCAGCCGACGGTCAGCTTGACATTTGTTGACGGCAAACTACAATCCATCGACTAAACCTGAAACCAGAGAGATTGACCTGATGAGTGAAACCATAGACGACCTGACCATTGCCTTTTCAGAAGACGGCACCGAAACCACCCGCGAACTGGGCAAACACGTGTTATCAAAAGGCGCATGGACCACCATTTTATATCGCTATCAGGATTGGGATAACGCCAGACAAAGCTATGGACCGGTAAAATACTCCATTCGACGCTACCAAAAACGCAACAATCAGTACTGGATGAAATCAAAATTTAATATTTCCAGTGATGATCAGGCCACAAAAATTATTGAAGTTTTATCAGGATGGCTGGCACAACCCGTAGAATAAGGAACAATCGATGGCAAAGGAACTGCTGCGATACACAAAATCTGCCCTGATACTCCTCCTGCTGGTGGCCATTTGTCTGCTTGGCATTCGTGCCTGCGAATCGCAGCGCGGTAAGCCATTGAGACTCTGGCACACCTACGTTCCCAGCGAACAACATGCCAAAAAGCTGGATAAGATGGACTGGGCAGGCTATCTTCAGGCCGAAGAAGCCCTTTTTGAAGATATTAAGCGTAACGTAACAGACAAGCTCGACGCCAAAGATCAGGTACTGGACAATCGTTACTACGAAGGCAGCCCGATATATCCGGAAAAATTCAGCACCGATTGGAATCGCTCGTACATCATGATGCCCCAGGGAGAGATTAAGGGGGCCGTGGTCATGCTGCACGGCCTGACCGATTCGCCCTACAGTCTGCGTCATATCGCCCGACGTTACGTGGCACATGGGTATGTCGCAGTCGCTATTCGCCTGCCCGCACACGGAACCGTTCCTGCCGGATTAAGTGATGTCACCTGGGAAGACTGGATGGCAGCCACACGCCTGGCGATACGGGAAGCCAGAAAGCTGGCCGGTCCCTCAAGGCCCTTGCATTTGGTCGGATTTTCCAATGGTGGTGCTCTGGCTTTGAAATATGCACTGGATTCCCTTGACGACACTCAGTTAGCCCGGGCCGACAGGATTATTCTGATCTCACCCATGATAGGCATCACGCGTTTTGCGCGCTTTGCCGGTTTTGCGGCTCTGCCAGCCATATTGCCCCCATTTGCAAAGGCCGCCTGGCTAAGCATACTGCCCGAATTCAACCCTTTCAAATACAACTCATTTCCTATCAACGGCGCACGCCAGTCTCACCGCCTGACCACCGCCTTGCAACAGCAGATTCAGGATCTCTCGGACAGACAAAAGCTGAGAGAGCTGCCGCCTGTACTTACCTTTCAATCGGTTGTCGATTTTACGGTAAGCACGCGGGCAATTGTCACAGCCTTTTATGCGCTGCTCCCAAACAACGGCAGCGAGCTCGTCCTGTTTGACCTGAACCGGGCCACCCGCTTCGGATTGCTGTTACGCCCTTCCTCAACGACTGCGGTCAGACGTTACCTGAATAACGCGCCCAGAACCTTTCGCAGCACCATTATCAGCAACGTCAGCAACAGCAGCAGCCAGGTGGAGGCACGCACGGTGGAAGCCGGCTTCACCGATGAACGCGTTCAGCCTCTGGATTTATCCTGGCCACAGGGCGTGTACTCTCTGTCACATGTGGCTCTGCCCTTTCCAGTCAGTGATGGCCTGTATGGCCTGAATCCAGATCCGGCTGAAAACTACGGTGTTCAACTGGGTAACACGGCCACCAGAGGGGAACGTAATGTTCTGGTTATCAGCCTCGATGCCATCCTGCGCCTGTCATCCAACCCGTTTTTTCCGTATATGATGCAGCGCATAGAGGAAAACATTGATGTACCAGTTAAAGCCGGAACCTGATTCTCTTGAGTAACACGACCAGGCACCAGGCGCTGGCTGCGGCGGCTATATGTTTCAGAGTATGGCCGCTTACCCATCCCCCCATCTTGTAAACCGCTGTGTCTGCGTATTCAAAGCCCTTGGCAAGGATGTAAAAAAACACCATGCCAAGATAAGCCGGCAAGGTGGCTTTGGGCTTCGGAAATAAATACAGCAAGACAAGCAACAGGAGTAACGAATAAAACTGCACAAATCCGTACAGCCTTAAATCGCCCATGCCCTGTGATTCTGTCCATGCCCAGTAAATAACGCTGCCGGCACCCATCAGGATAAAGGGCAGCAGCAGACGCAATCCGCTGTGAAAATCAACCCGCTCCATCCAGACTATTGCGATGGTACTGGTAAACACAAGTGTCATGGGCAGTCTGTCCCAAATGAGGCTCGCATTATCAGGCGACCAGTGATAATAGGCCGAGCCAATACCGGTTAGTATAAGACCTGCAAACGCCGCAACAAATGGTATCGCTTCCTGCCATTGGATAAATTCAGCACGAGCAAATTTGCGGCGCAGAGAAATAAAGCCCAGAACCCCTGTCAGAACAAAAAGCGCATTGGAGGTAACATTGCAGAAACCGGGGATCCCAAAAAACATCCGTCTATCAGCAAAGGCATGATAGCCGGCCCACTGCGGAATGGGTGGAATAAACCAGAGCAGAAGCAGACCTGCTAAGGTGAATAGCGCCAGCCGGATGATGTAAATGCGTGTTGTATGGGAATCAATTGACTGATTATTCTGTTTATTTTTGAGCATGCCTGTCTCGTAGGTAAATCCTGATAATACACGCTTAGCTCATCCAGCAACACGTCCGGCATAACAGATTCCAGGATAAGCGCATCTAAATTCCCGGCACGAAAACGGCCTCATTGGCCTACGTGCTGTGCTTTATACACAGCATCAGGACCTGCCTGAATCGAGTTACGAACGCTCAGAATCCCTGGGGGTAAGGAAAGGAAAATGGATTTAATTTTATTGCATACAGCTTCTGTTAACGTAATTATGACTTGAATTTTATCATGTCGAGTTTTATATATCTATTTATAGGCATTTATAGCATGGCTCTCGGGTGGACTCATCGAAGAATAATGCTATACTTTCGCCATTGTAGATAAAGGAGCTGCTAATGGGTAACCCATGGCACATTCTGATTGTAGAAGATACGCTTATTGCGCAAAAAGTTATTAAGCAGCAGCTGACTGATCAGGGTTGTGTGGTTGATACCGCCAGCAATGGTGAGGAAGCCCTGAAAAAAGCCATGACGACGCGATATGACATCATTTTAATGGATATCGGACTCGGTAACGGTCCCGATGGCTTTGCTGTAGCGGAAGACATCAAAAAAAACAGCCAGGTCAACAGCGCGACGCCTATCATGGCGGTTACCGCTCATGGCGAACCCGAATACTATCACAAGGCTATTTTTGTCGGCATGGAAGGATATTTCAACAAGCCATTCACGCCCGGCGATGCCTTAACCATCATTGAATATTTAAACAGCCACAACATCCGTGGACTGAAAAGCATTTAAATCAAACTACTCCGTTAATCCACGCCACAAATCTTAATAAATCCCTCGCTTTCAGAATTTTTTAATATCTTTTGACTATAAATCAATCAGTTACAACATGATTTTGACACCAGGGATTGAAAAAGATCAAATACTGGCCTACGATATCCCTAACGATTTTGCCGGGAGCGGACATTATGTTACAACGTTCACAAGCATTTTATTTGCATAACATCGGTCATTCCAAGTCAATCAGGGCAGCGATATCGGCTTCCTGTGACACAGCGGATTCGAGTGATTCAACCCCATCGATGGAAGATATTTTAAGAGCAAATCGCACAGAAGAATTACTCTCATTGCATGCAAAACTCAGAGAAAAAATACTCCTGGATTCAACGCCAGGCAATCTGCTTGCCCTGTTTGAAGACCTTGATCAATTGGTTAAATTTGCCAGAGAATGCAGCAGTCCGGAGCTGGCAGCCAAATGCTGGTATCTGAGAGCCTGTTGCCAGTTTTCTGTTGACGTAGCACATGATCTACGGAAATGTACGGGTCGCAACACAGCGCCCTACTCGTTGTCAAAGGCTGTAAGTCTTGGCTACGTAGATTCGCTTCGCGCAGCAGATACCATGAATGCTTTTTATAATGACCGACGGGAAGCCATTTTGTCGAGAGCTCGAGAAAAGCTGGGTTTACCTCCGCTGCTCAAAACAGATTTACCCTCTCGTAGCCTGGCAATTCAGAACAGACGCTGTCCTGATGAGCATGCTATAAAGAAGGCCAGACAATTGCTGGAAAAGGCATTAAACCTCGCGCCAGGCTATGATCATGCCCGCATGGAATCCCCGCGGGATATGGCACCGCCTGTTACTGATTGTAGTTCGAGCAGCTTGTCAGGGAGCAGGTGATTGGCCAATCCAGGCCAATGCCCACTCAGTCATTGCGAGCACCCTGGTGCCACCGGTTTATCGTCGAGCACGTTGAACAATGGTGTTAAGTTCTGAGTGGGTTATATCACTTTGCGAATAGTGACTACGTTCGTGTATATGGTTCTCATGAATAATTTCCTGTCTGACTGCGTCCAGATTCCCGGCAAATACCTGCGCTACCGTTTGGTGATCCAGCCTGCTGAGTAACCGTTGAGCCAACCTGAAATTAATCTCACGATTAATGGCTCTGGATTTAGAAAAAAACATAAAGCCATGCGCAAAATCAATCGTTCCCGGTTGCCCGGTTTTTTTATGCCCTGCAACACGGTTAATGTAATTTCCAAGAAGCCGTCTGTAGTGGTTTTTTTCAAGCTCCTCACGAGACTGAACAGGCAAAACAGCAGGCATTGGCCTGGATTCGGCGGCCCGTATTGGGGCATTATGCTGCGGGGCGGCAGGCACTGTCGTTGCCTGCATGCGGCGAGGTTGTTGTGCTGTCAGCGTATCAGACATTAACTGTGTATTTCTCCTGCTTTGCTGCAATTGCTCTTGCAGTTTAATTTGGGTATTAAGCGTTTCATGAAGGCTGGTTACCATCATCATATGCGAAAAAAACATATCCGAGGAAATACTGGTTGCTTCAATTTTGTTAAGCGTATCAACAACGGAGTCTTTTGCTGCTGCCGGGCATAACGGATTATCCAGTGCATTCCTTAGCTGGGCAATAGCACTATCCAGACGCTCCAGTTCATCAATCTTGATAAGTGTCGCACGGTAATATTCTGCCTGAAATGCCTCACTATTGAATTTGCGGTCCGGTGAAGCATAGTATTCGCGTTTTTTAAGCTCAAGTATCCTCGCGTCGATAAGTTGCGCGCTCCTTGAGGCTGTTGGCATGGATTTTTTTAGATTTTCGAGGTGCTCGACGACGTTATCAACTGCCGTCTTGAATAACCTGTACTCTTCTTTTTCTTTGAGGTATTCAGAGTATATTTCCTGAAGCTGCTCGAGCTTTTTATGACATTCACGATTGGCAAGTCTATAACCTTGTGAGCTCGCATTTTTTTCCAGTGCGTCAAGTGCCCAGGTAATTTCATATGTTAAACGTAAGCGCTTACCACCCTTAAGGTCAGTAGAAGACCTGAGATCGTCCTGGAGATCAAGCAGTTTTTGCCGGGTAGCCGCATACTCTTCCCTTAGTGCCGGAAAAGAATCCAGATCTGATTGTATTCGTTGGATTTTCATATGAAAGAACTCTACGGATTTTGTCTTGAAACCCTCGACAGAGCCCAGCTCGAATGTCTCGTCAGACCGTAATCCTCTTTCACTACTTGTTATTTCGCGCCATTCTCTCTGCTTGGCTATACATTCTCTTCGTGCCTTTACCAGCGCCTGTTCTTCCTCAGTGAGTGTAACGGCCACATTTTCATCGGTATCCTGAAACATAGTGATGTATCCTCTATTCGTTTTGAAGGTCTGGCTGATATTCTGCGAACGCCTGGCTGCTCAATAGCTCTTTTTGGCTAAAGAGTAGTTATCCGCAGGTTACGTGTCGACAGTTTACTTTGTCTGAATTCGCAGGATAAGGGTAATAAATACGGTATTCCTGTGAACACCTGTATCAGCTCAGTCATACCGTATTTAATACGCATGTTTAAATTTAACGCATATAGTATGCTATCAAAATGCACTATACAGGATGCTGGTTCTCTTGAATTGTACATCTATTGTGCATTACAATGTCATTATTTGGTTAATGAGGGTTGATTTTGGTTGAGCATTCCCCCTTGCGATTCGCACAAGCCTGTTTTGAGCACAAGCCGTATGGTTTGGAATTGTCATTTGCAGAAAACAGTGGCATACCGGTTCGCACTCTGGAAACCCTTGCCTGCAATTTTTATGTTACTTTGCATGGAAGCACTCTTGGATATATGAATCAGTCAAATGCGGTTACTCTTGGTGCTGCCAGCACCGAGTCACTGATTGGCAAATCATTATTCGACATATGTTCAAAAAGAGATGCTATGGAATCGGCGCAGAATGACAATTGGGTTAAACAAAATAATTCATTACTGATATGCGAGGAGCAATTGTCAGTCCAGGGTATACTGACGGATTGCCTCAGCATCAAAATACCATTATGGCACCAGCAATGCATCATTGGAATATTTGGTTTTTCCATTTATTATGGCCGCGATCCTTTCGCAAGCGTTTTATCGCAAATAACACAATCAGGGTTACTCGGTGGGGATTTTTGTTTGGGAAAAGCGAAAAAGTCAGCCGATATTGTGTGCCACCTCAGCAGACGAGAGAAGGAATGCCTTTATTACACCATGCGTGGCAAAACAGCGCGCGAAATCGCACGTTTGCTTGGGTTATCTCATCGTACCATAGAGAAAAATATTGAGAGTTTAAAAACAAAGCTTAACATGCATAATCGCTCAGAATTGATAGATTACGCATGGAAAGAGTTGCGATCGATTAATCTGTTTTCTGAATAAATTACTACTTTTTTCAATTCGCACTGGCTACAGTCCGGTTATCACATGCTATTCGCTCAATGCTTTTTCAATGGCCCGCTTCAGGCGCGGAGAATCGGGTGAGGTTGTGGAATAATAATAGCTGATCAGCTCACCGTTGCGACCAATCAGGTATTTATGAAAATTCCACTTGGGCGCGCTGCCAAAACCTGCTTTTTTTCTGGCCCAAAGATAAAAAGGTGTGGCATTTTTCCCGGAAACAACTTCTTTCGAAGTCATGGGGAAGGTCACACCGTAATTAATCTGACAGAAACTGGCAATATCCTGATCACTGCCAGGCTCCTGACTGCCGAAATCGTTGGATGGTACACCCAGCACGACCAGGCCGCGATCCTTGTATTCAAGATACAGTTTTTCAAGACCGGCGTATTGCGGTGTAAATCCGCATTTCGAAGCCGTGTTCACG
This sequence comes from Legionella navarrensis, assembly GCF_052527415.1. NCBI lineage: Bacteria > Pseudomonadati > Pseudomonadota > Gammaproteobacteria > Legionellales > Legionellaceae > Legionella > Legionella navarrensis. Next base: position 85,173 of record NZ_JBNVZR010000014.1, read on the forward strand.
ACCAGCAGAACCTTGCCCTTAAACGTGGACAGAGGCAATGGATGATGCCCAGCCAGCGTATGAAAGGTGAAATCATACGCGTTATCGGCTGGCTGGGCTGCCATGTTATTATCTGAAGCATTGACGCTCGTCATAAGTAAACATCCTGTTAAAAACGCTGTTAAACGCATCAAACCCATCCCTGAAATGACTCATTAATAACGATAATGATCTGGCTTGTAAGGACCATCAACCGGCACACCAATATAGTCTGCCTGTTCAGAGCTTAGCTGTGTCAGTTTAGCACCAATACGTTTCAAATGCAGGCGGGCGACTTTTTCATCCAGATGCTTGGGCAAGACATACACGTCATTGGAATATTTCTCTCCATGCAGGAAGAGTTCAATCTGCGCCAGAACCTGATTGGTAAAGGAAGCCGACATTACAAAACTCGGATGACCTGTTGCACAGCCCAGGTTGACCAGACGGCCCTCGGCCAGAATGATCAAACGCTTGCCGTCAGGGAAAATCACATGATCCACCTGCGGCTTGATGTTTTCCCATGTGTATTTTCGCAGACTGGCCACATCAATTTCCGAATCAAAATGACCAATATTGCACAGAATAGCCTGATTCCGCATACGTTTCATATGCTCGTGTGTGACCACATGGAAATTACCGGTAGCAGACACGAGGATATCGACATGCTCGGCCATGTCATCAAGCGTTACCACGCGATATCCTTCCATCGCCGCCTGTAAGGCGCAAATCGGATCGATTTCGCTGATGTAAACCGTGGCACCCTGTCCGCGCAGCGCCTGGGCACAGCCCTTGCCTACATCGCCGTAGCCGAGAATCAGGGCGACCTTACCGGCTATCATCACGTCTGTGGCGCGTTTAATGCCATCCAGCAGCGATTCACGGCAGCCGTACAGATTATCAAACTTGGATTTGGTTACCGCATCGTTTACGTTAATGGCTGGCATTTTCAGAGCGCCTTTTTTCGCCATTTCATACAGACGGGCGACGCCTGTTGTGGTTTCTTCTGAGACACCCATGATAGACGCCAGCATCTCGGGATATTTTTCATGAATAATCTGAGTCAAATCACCGCCGTCATCCAGCAGCAGATTGGGTGTCCAGCCATCTTTGGAGCGCAGTGTCTGCTCCACACACCACCAGTATTCTTCTTCCGTCTCCCCTTTCCAGGCAAAGACAGGTATGCCAGCTGCGGCCATGGCGGCGGCGGCGTGATCCTGTGTTGAAAAAATGTTGCAGGATGACCAGCGTACTTCCGCTCCAAGCGCTGTCAGCGTTTCGATTAATACGGCCGTTTGAATGGTCATGTGCAGGCAACCGGCAATACGGGCGCCTTTCAGTGGCTGTTGCGCGGCAAATTCGTCACGCAGGGCCATCAGGCCGGGCATTTCCGTTTCGGCAATGGCTATTTCCTTACGCCCCCAGTCGGCAAGGCTCATATCAGCAACTTTATAATCACTGTGCGTTTGTTTTTTATCAGTCATGCAGGCTGTGTTCATTGCGTTATCCTTACATTAAAGAGCGCGTTTCAGAACGTCGACTTTATCCAGACGTTCCCAGGGAAAGGCATCACGGCCATAATGTCCATAAACAGACGTCTGGCGGTAGATAGGACGTAACAGATCGTGGTGATCAATGATGCCCTGAGGGGTCAGGTCAAAATGCGTATTAATTAAATCGATAATCGCCCGACTCGGCAGTTTGCCGGTACCAAAGGTTTCGAGACTGATGGACGTTGGTTCTGCTACGCCAATGGCGTAAGACACCTGAATTTCGCATTTGTCGGCCAGACCAGCGGCCACGATGTTTTTGGCCACGTGACGCGCGGCATAGGCAGCCGAACGATCCACCTTGGAAGGATCCTTACCAGAAAAGCAGCCGCCACCATGACGTGCCATACCGCCGTAGGTATCGACAATAATTTTACGTCCCGTCAGGCCACAATCGCCCAGAGGGCCGCCGATAACAAAGCGCCCAGTCGGATTAATGAAATAGCGTGTAGCGGCCGTCAGCCATTCAGCAGGCAGAACAGGTTTGATGATCTCTTCACGCACGGCTTCAATCAAATCGGCGTAGCTTATCTCAGGAGCATGCTGCGTGGAGAACACGATGGTATCAACTGCGACCGGAAGGCCATTTTCATAACGCATGGTCAGCTGACATTTGGCATCGGGTCGCAACCAGTTCAGGCTCTTGTTTTTGCGCAGCAGAGCCTGTCTTTCCATCAAGCGATGCGAATAGGCAATGGGGGCCGGCATGAACACATCCGTTTCGCGACTGGCGTAACCAAACATCAGTCCCTGATCCCCTGCCCCCAGAATACGGGTCTGTTGATTATCAACACCCTGGGCAATATCAGGAGACTGCTTGCCAATGGCCGACAGGACGGCGCATGAGGCCCAGTCGAAGCCCATATCAGAACTGTCGTAGCCGATGTCACGAATCACCGAACGGGTAATTTCCTCAACATCCACCCAGGCGGAGGTTGTAATTTCGCCACCCACCAGAACCATTCCTGTTTTTACGAAGGTTTCGCAGGCTACCCGCGCCTTGGGATCCTTCGCCAGAATGGCATCGAGAATCGCATCAGAGATCTGGTCGGCTATTTTATCTGGATGGCCTTCTGATACGGATTCAGAAGTAAATACATGGAAATCGTTCACACGGAACCCTCTTGTTGTGTACTGGAAAAAGTATGCATCATGGAAATGAATTGATCAAACAGGACTTCAATATCATGCGGTCCCGGGCTCGCTTCGGGATGCCCCTGAAAGCCGAAGGCCGGCAGGCTTTTGTGTCGTATGCCCTGCAGGCTCTGATCAAACAGCGAGCGATGAGTAACCACCATGTCTTTTGGCAGCGTGGTTTCATCAATGGCGAAACCGTGATTCTGGCTGGTAATGAAAACGCGTCTGGGTTCATCCAGTTCCAGAACAGGGTGATTGCCGCCATGGTGACCAAATTTCATTTTTAATGATTTGGCGCCTGTGGCCAGAGCCAGTATCTGAAATCCGAGACAAATGCCAAAAACCGGAATGTTTTCCTTCAGGAACTGCTTTGTTGCGGCAATGGCGTAATCACAGGCCTGCGGGTCACCGGGACCGTTGGACAAAAACACGCCGTCTGGATTCAGAGCCATGACATCTTTTGCAGACGTTTGCGCCGGCACAAGCGTCACATGACAGCCCTTGTCCTGCAGAATTCTCAGCAGCATGTGCTTTATGCCAAAATCATAGGCCACAACATGATATTGCTGGGGTTTGGAAACCGCTCCCCACTCACCTCGCCCACCGTGCCAGCGTTCGATGGTTTTCCTCGATACTTCGCGCGCCAGATCAGCACCGTCCATGCCGGCAAAGGCACGGGCCTTGTCCAGGGCGGCTTCGACCTGTTCCACCTGCGTGCTGATGCAGGCCGCCATGGCGCCTTTCTCACGTAACAGCAGAGTCAACTGACGGGTATCAACGCCACCGATGGCCACGATGCCATTACGCTTAAGCCAGTCTGGCAGTGAACTGGTAGCGCGGTAATTACTGGAAATGGGTGAGCAGTCGCGCATGACCATGCCTGAGGCCCAGATACGCGAAGACTCCAAGTCGTCTTCGTTGCAACCGGTGTTGCCAATGTGGGCAGCCGTCAGGGTGATGATTTGTCTCGCGTAAGACGGGTCGGTCAGCATTTCCTGGTAACCGGTCATGGACGTGTTAAAGACCAGCTCTCCCACGCAATCACCATCGGCCCCAACCGAATATCCCTCAATGACAGTGCCGTCAGCGAGAACCAATATTGCTGGTTTATTAAACATGAGTGCAGCCCTACGTCACGGCAGTCATGCGGCTGGCCTTGCAAAGCCAGGCAGCACACGATGCGTCAGTAAAAAAGTTGCGTAATTGTACCGCAACAGCTCTAAAATTTCATGTCTTCGAAGAATTTTTTTACTCGCTCGAACCAGGAGCTGGACCGGGGCGAATGTGTTTTTTTGCTGCTGTCGAGCGAGCCTTCCAGCTGCATCAGTAAATCCTTTTGTTCGCGCGACAGATTAACCGGCGTTTCGACAACGATTTTACACAGCAAATCTCCCACGCCATGACCGCGCACGGATTTCACACCCTTGCCACGCAGGCGCAATACTTTACCCGTCTGCGTTTCGGCCGGGATTTTCAGGGTCACACGCCCTTCCAGAGTAGGCACCTCGATGGAACCACCCAATGCCGCCGTTACAAAGCTGACGGGAACTTCGCAGTGCAGATCACGCTCGTGTCGTTCAAAGATAGCGTGCGCTTTGACGCTTACCTGGATGTACAGGTCACCTGCCGGGCCACCATGGATACCCGCTTCACCTTCGCCGCTTAATCGGACTCTGTCGCCGTTGTCTACGCCGGCTGGTATTTTGATGTTCAGCTTTTTGCTTTCGCGAACACGGCCCTGACCATGGCAGTCAGTACAGGGTTCGGTGATGACTTTTCCTTCACCGTGACAGCCCGGGCAGGTCTGCTGTATGGAGAAAAAACCCTGTTGAATCCGGACCTGACCGACACCATTACAGGTTTCGCACTTTTGTGGCTGGGACCCTTTTTTGGCGCCCGAACCGGTACAGGTTTCGCAGGCTACGTGGCGTGGTACGGTTATGTCGATATCCTTACCCACGGCCGCCTCTTCAAGGGTCAGCTGCACATTGTACTGCAAATCGGAACCCCGCTGGCCTCGACTGTGGCCACCATGTCCACGGCCACCAGAGAAGATATTTTCAAAAATATCTTCGAACACATCGCCGAAACCATGAAAACCTCCGCCACCACCCATGGACGAATCAACCCCGGCATGCCCGAACTGATCGTAGGCAGCACGTTTTTGCTTATCAGACAGCACGGCGTAGGCCTTTTGAATTTCCTTGAATTTTTCTTCTGAAACGCTGTCACCGGGGTTACGATCAGGGTGATATTTCATGGCCATTTTTCGATAGGCTTTTTTAATTTCGCCCTCGTCAGCGCTGCGGCTGACACCCAGAAGTTCGTAATAATCCCGTTGTTCCATGACTACTCACACTTGAATCAAACAAAAACCTTTCAGCAGAAAGGAAAAACACGAAAGGAGTACCCGCGGTACTCCTTTCACCAGAAATCGTTATCTGTGCTGACTGAAATCGCTTCCCGGATTACGGCTGCCGCCTGATCCGGGCTACAGTCTGGCACGATGATATCGTAGCCCGGATCAGGCGTAGCCGTAATCCGGGAACCACGTACCGTTCAGGCGAAGAGATTATTTTTTATCGTCTTCGCGTACTTCTTCAAACTCAGCATCTACAACACCATCCTGAGCGGCATGCTCGCTGTTACCGGCGTGAGCCTGATGGTCACCTTCCGGCGCGGCCTGACCTTCAGCGGCTTTTTTGGCGTAAATGCGTTCAGCCATTTTACCAGACGCTTCAGACAAGACTTTGATTTTGTCTTCAAGCTGCGCTTTATCATTACCTTTCACGGCATCTTTCAGCTCAGCAATCGCGGTTTCAATGCCTTTTTTCTCATCGTCAGCCAGTTCAGCCGCCAAATCAGCCAGTGATTTTTCGCTGCTGTGAATCAGGCTGTCGGCCTGGTTGCGCAGATCGGCCATTTCACGGAATTTCTTGTCTTCTTCCGCGTGAGACTGCGCGTCTTTCACCATTTCAGCTACTTCTTCCTCACTCAGACCACTGGAGGCCTTAATCACGATGGATTGTGCCTTACCGGTTGCCTTGTCTTTAGCAGACACGTTGAGGATACCGTTGGCATCGATGTCGAAGGTTACTTCGATTTGTGGCACGCCACGTGGAGCCGGTGGAATATCGGTCAGGTCAAAACGACCCAGCGACTTATTGGCAGAAGCCTGTTCGCGCTCACCCTGCAGGACATGCACGGTTACCGCAGTCTGTCTGTCATCAGCCGTTGAGAATACCTGATTCGCCTTGGTTGGAATGGTTGTGTTCTTTTCAATAAGCTTGGTCATGACACCACCCAGGGTCTCGATACCCAGAGACAGCGGTGTTACGTCGAGCAGCAGAATATCCTTGACTTCACCAGACAATACCGCAGCCTGAATCGCAGCACCTACGGCAACGGCTTCATCAGGGTTTACGTCTTTGCGTGGCTCTTTACCAAACAGATCCTGAACAACTTTCTGAACCAGAGGCATACGTGTCTGACCACCAACAAGGATAACATCGTTGATTTGAGAAATAGTCAGGCCCGCGTCTTTCAGTGCCATTTTGCAGGGCTCAATCGTGCGCTCAACCAGTTTTTCAACCAGAGATTCGAGCTTGGCACGTGTCAGCTTGATGTTTAAGTGTTTTGGACCTGAGGCATCAGCTGTAATATAAGGCAGGTTCACGTCTGTCTGCTGCGCAAAAGACAATTCGATTTTGGCTTTTTCTGCGGCTTCCTTCAGACGCTGCAGCGCCAGTGGATCGCTGTGCAGATCAATGCCGGTGTCTTTCTTGAATTCTGCAGCCAGATACTCAATCAGAGCCAGGTCAAAGTCTTCACCGCCGAGGAAGGTATCGCCGTTGGTCGCCAGAACTTCAAACTGGTGTTCGCCATCGACTTCTGCGATTTCGATGATGGAAATATCGAAGGTACCACCACCAAGGTCGTACACCGCAATCACGGAGTCTCCGCGCTTTTTGTCCATACCATAAGCCAGTGCCGCAGCTGTTGGCTCGTTGATGATACGCTTGACTTCGAGACCGGCAATGCGTCCGGCGTCTTTGGTGGCCTGACGCTGAGAGTCGTTGAAGTAGGCGGGAACGGTGATCACCGCTTCGGTAACTTCTTCGCCCAGATAATCTTCGGCGGTTTTTTTCATTTTACGCAGGACTTCAGCTGAAATCTGTGGTGGGGCTTTGTCCTGACCCTTAACCTGAATCCAGGCATCGCCGTTATCCGCCTTGATGATTTTGTAAGGCACCATTTTAATATCTTTTTGAACAACACTGTCTTCATAACGACGGCCAATCAATCGTTTGGCAGCAAATACAGTTTGCGCCGGATTGGTAACAGCCTGGCGTTTGGCAGACTGACCAACCAGAATCTCATCGTTGTCGGTGTAGGCAACGATGGACGGTGTGGTGCTTAAACCTTCTGCGTTTTCAATCACGCGAACTTTATCGCCTTCCATTACGGCTACGCAGGAGTTAGTTGTTCCCAAGTCGATTCCGATAATTTTTGCCATGTTTTTCATGCTCCGATAATTTTATTTTTTGCCATAATTCCCATATGGGGTCTAAACGGTTATTTTCAAGCCACGAATCGTTTTTTTTATGCCTGAGGGCTTTTTGAAACGATGACGCGGGCTGGTCGCACCACGCGGTCGCTCAGTTTGTAGCCCTTCTGAAACACTACCACAACGGTGTTTGGCGCTACGTCGGCGACTTCCTGGGTCGACATGGCTTCGTGTTCCTGTGGATTGAAGGCCTCACCCTGGGGATCAATGCGCGTGACGCCGTGTTTCTGCAAAGCATCCAGAAACAGCTGGAAGGTCAACTGCAGGCCTTCGGCCATCGCGCTGTCGTCTTCGTTTTTTGCCAGTTGCAGAGCCTGTTCCAGACTGTCTGCCACGGGGATAAGAGACGATACAATTTTTTCAAGGCCGTAGCGATGCGCGTTGGCAATGTCTCGCTCGGTGCGACGCCGCACGTTATCCAGTTCGGCAACGGCACGAACTGATTTTTCCCAGTTTTCGTGCGCCTTTTGCTCGGCCAGGGTCAGTTTTTCTTCCAGCTCCGCATAAGCCGGGTGACTCAGTGCACCCGATGCGGCATGCTCTTCTGCTTCCCCACCATCAAACTCCGTGTCATGGTCGTTGCTTTCCTTGAACTGTTTCCAGTCTTTTTTTGATTCTTTGCTCATCTAACATTCTCCCAAACAGACAGATCAAAGTATTTGGGGATGTATGGCAAAAATTCAAGTAGGATAAGGAAAATATCGATCGATATCAGTATTTGCGAAATATGAGCATTCATCGCATACTTGGTTAACATAATGGTCACAGAGGTTTTATATGCGCACATGGTCTCCTACATCCTGGCAACAGTTTTCTTACCAACAGGCCGCCAGTTACCCTGACGAATCGCAGGTCGATCGCGTCGTAGAGCAGCTGGGGCAGCTCCCACCGCTTGTAACCAGCGGTGAAATAAAAAATCTGAAAAAGGCGCTGGCTATGGCAGGCCGGGGACAGGCATTCATTCTGCAGGGTGGCGATTGCGCCGAGTCGTTTAACGACTGTCGCTCAGACACCATCAGTAATAAGCTGAAAATCATGCTGCAGATGAGCCTTGTCTTACTGCACGGCATGCATAAGCCAATTATCCGCATCGGTCGCATCGCGGGCCAGTACGCCAAACCCCGCTCATCTGATTTCGAAACGATTAACGGAGTCACCCTGCCCAGTTACCGCGGTGATCTGGTCAATTCACCTGAATTTGACGCGCAATCACGTATTCCTAACCCGAAACTGATGCTTCAGGGATACAGTTGCGCGGCCATGACCCTGAATTTTATCCGTGCCCTCTTAAACGGTGGTTTCGCGAACCTGAATCACCCCCACAAATGGGACCTGAGTTTTGTTGAGCACTCGGCACAGGCCAGCGAATACAGTCAAATCGTGAGCTCCATTGCCGATTCGCTGGATTTTCTGGAGGCTATTGACGGGATCCGCAGCAGCAGTATCGATAAAGTCGATTTTTACACCTCGCATGAGGCATTGCATCTGCATTATGAACAGGCTCTGACGCGCCAGCTGAATGACGGACACTGGTACAATTTATCTACGCATTTCCCCTGGATTGGTATGCGCACCGCTCAGCTGGACAGCGCGCATCTTGAGTTTATGCGCGGCGTGCAAAACCCGATTGGAATCAAGGTGGGGCCGTCAGCCAGCAAGGAATGGATTAACGATGTCCTGCAATTGCTCAATCCTCAGCGCGAGGAAGGCCGGGTGGTGTTGATCACGCGAATGGGAGCTCAAAAGATAGAGAACCTGCTGCCGCCCCTGATTGAAGCGGTTAAGGCGACCAACATCCCCGTCACCTGGTCCTGCGATCCCATGCACGGCAACACCGAGACCACCGAAGACGGCATTAAAACGCGTCATTTTGACAATATCCTGTCAGAACTGCAGCAGGCACTGAACATTCACAGACAGTTGAACAGTCATCTGGGCGGTGTTCATTTTGAGCTGACCGGCGACAACGTCACCGAGTGCATTGGCGGCGCACGTGGTCTGGACGCTCAGGGTTTAAAAGAAGATTACCGCAGCCTGGTCGATCCACGCCTGAACTACGAACAGTCTCTGGAAATGGCGCTGCAATTGAGTCGTGAGTTTAAGAAGCAGTAGGTTGGGCCTTGGCCTAATGGCACTACCTTAAGGATAAAATCCTATCCACCAAC